>CAZRFK010000033.1:1853-18782 GCA_964599275.1 uncultured Clostridia bacterium | reverse complement strand
TTGGCCAAGTCTCTTTTGAAAGCAGCGGTCACGCGTGCGAAGTGCAATTGCAATTATGAAGATTTGGCGTGGGCACACGCGCACCTGGCACAACTGCATCTCAAAATGAATCCTGGTAAGCACCAGTATATTCTCAAGGCTCGCCATCACTGCCGTCGCATTTTACAGACCGAACACCTGAATGGATGGGCACTTTCCAAGCTGGGGCAGATCAACCAACAGCTAGAAGACATTGATGAAGACAAATACTCCTCAGCCCGGGAAAGTGAATAGATACCAGCTCCAGCAGGATATACTCTTTCAATATTGAAAGAAAAAGAAGAACGATATACGGATTTACTTGTGTACAGGGGGGTTATTGTGTCCACGGAACAATCTGGTTCATCATCTGAAAAGCAAGACAAAGGACCTGGTAGGAGTGCGTCCATGCTGTCAGAGGATCTTCTTGAAGGATGGCTTCTGCTCTTTTTATCCAAAGACTCCCTACACGGATACGCCCTGGCCAAGAAATTAGAACAAGTCTCCCAATCTGTACCACATCAGACCACGATTTACAGACATCTTGATTCAATGGAAGAACGCAGCCTGTTAGATTCAAAATGGAAAATGAGGGAGTCATCTCCTCCTGTTAGAATCTATAGATTGACTGAAAAAGGCAAGCAGAGAATGCGGAAAGTTTATACCCGCGTTTCGAAACTCCATCGCCTGTGCCGGGATTTTCTCCAGGAAGCATCAAGAAATCTTTAAATAAAAAGTTAAATCAGATTTGAATATTCTATTATCATTTGCCCCTATTTCTGAACACAATGACTCCATTTCACCAAGTCGCCCTGAATGTATATTCAAGTAATCCGGAAAAGAAAAATTAATTTGACAAGATTGTTTAGCGCGACATATAATTAGAGAAGCGAACTAAATTACTATTATGGATATTTGATTTAAACCATCAATAATCTACCTATTGTAAGATATGAGAATATATGAAAGGAACGATTATGGGTAGCAACAAGGAACGCACAATTGATAAAATGGAAAAGCATCTCAGGAAGTTGAACAGGTCTCTGTACGTTGTCACCAAACAGATACTTCGCAATCTGGGACTCAGCACTTCACGCTTTTTTATATTAATGCATCTATCTCATGAAGAAATGAGCATGGGCCAGCTCAGAAAAGTTTCTCATGTCAGCCGTAGCACTTTAACTTCTCTTGTGGATGGGCTTACTTCAGAAGGACTGGTTTCCAGACGGCGAGGTAAGCAGGACCGCCGTAAGGTTAGAGTGGAAATTACTGACGAGGGAAAAAACATAGTTGAAACAGTTCTTGAAAAGAAGCGGGCTATCATTGACGAAGCAACAACTAAAATGAGTGAAAATGAAATCAACTGTTTTTTGCAGCACATCAGGCAAGTTAACAGGTTTATGGATAAAAAGACACACAAAGATAACTGATTTTTCTTTCGGCAACAATCTCATTCGCCTGATATAAGATCTGGTTTTCGTTAGTCTTTTATATGCATACTTGACGTTACTTACCCCCCCTTCATGTCTTGGTAAGTTTTTTAAGACAGTTCAAAAGGTTAAATTTCCCATCTTATCCCTTACTAGTTTGCCTTTCAGAACCGTTGTTCATCAAGACCCTTACTTCTTCAAGTTAGATACCTTAAACTAAGCACTGTTAGTCTCTTATATCATTTTTTATGACCATGGTTCTGAGGAGGATGAGGCTGCCGTGCCTGATTTAGAAACAGAGAATTCTTCTGAAACTGAAAACAAGAGATCTTCAAAATTGACCACTTATTTATCTTTGTATTTATCACGCTTTGCCCTCGGTCTGGGGGCTTCGATGTTACTTACCTTTATTCCAATTTACACTGACATACTCGATGCAACTCCCTTCTGGATCGGTATGTTCACTACAGGCTACGCAGCATCGGGACTGGTCACCATTTTGCCTCTTGGATGGATTTCCGACCGCTACAGTAAAAAGCTAGTTTTATTATGGGGCACAATAGCATCACTACTGTCTTACATCCTGTTTATGTTCGTCATAGATGAATACTCTTTGACTGCGGCCCGAATCTTGCAGGGCATCGCAGTGACCGCTGGAGGAATGACTGGTCTGGCCTTGATAGGCGAACTGGTTCCCCACCAGCAGCGAGGACGCCTTATCGGTATATACAACGCAATACGAAATCTTAGTTCTGCCGTGGGCTCCGTAGTCGGAGGATGGCTTTACATTCAGTTTGGTTTCTCCGTCCCTTATCTGCTGCTAATTGTTCTCACAGCTGCGAGTGTCCTGCTGATTTACTATCGCCTGCCACCTGACGAGACAAGCATAGCTGGATTCACCTACGGGCTTGTGCTGAGTAATAAGCGCATTCAGGCCATGGCATCTTTTCGAGTGTTTTATTCATTTGCTGTGATGATGGTTCGTACTTACATCCCCATCTATGCTGGGGTCACATTAGGTTTCAATCCGGTTCAGGTGGGAAGTATTATTGCCTCGGAGAAGGTTTTAAATATGGCCCTGCAGCCTTTTACAGGACATCTATCAGACAGGTTTGGCCGCTTCCCTCTGGTCTTAATTGGCGGAGTTTTGTATGCATCAGGAGCATTTGTAATCGCCTTTCAGAGCAGTTTTTATCTTTTATTCATGCTGAACGCTTTCCTGGGGTTAGCTGATTCCCTCCGCGAACCGGCCAGTATGGCTCTGTTTGCTGAAGAAGGTCAGGGCTCTGGAATTGCCTCCGCTTTTTCCATTCGAGGCATACTATGGCGTCCAGGAATGGTTCTTGCTCCCATGATCGGTAGTTATCTTATGAGCACGCTGACCATACAACACGTCTTTTTGGGAGCAGTTTTCTTTACAATTATAGCCATATGCGGTCTTCCCATTGTACTTTGGCTGCAAGGAAGCTTGAGCCGGGGTGAATTAATACCACAAATCAGGGACTGAAAAAATTCAATGTGGTCCCTCCAACCCGGGGGCTCCCTGTCTTGTCATAACTACTACCGGCCATTTCATTTTAACACTCCATCACCTCATCCAGCTGATCATTCCACCCCTATATCCCACCAGTGTATACGTGTGTAATTAGGAACCTGGCGAATTGCAGAAGATAAATGGTACACAATACTAATACAGAAAGAATTAAACTTCTGCAATGCAAAGGAGTGCTACTGAATGACAGATTTTCGCTTCTCTCCTCGTGACAATCGTGCTGACGAGATAGATTGGCACCCTTGGGAAGAAGAATCGTTCACTCTGGCTCAGGAAAGAGACTGCCCGATTCTTCTGTCAATCTCAGGAGTATGGTGCCACTGGTGTCACGTCATGGACGAGGAATCTTACTCAGATCCACAGGTAATTGAATATATCAACGAGAATTTTCTTCCTGTAAGGGTGGACACTGACCGGCGACCCGATATTAATGCCCGGTACAACATGGGGGGATGGCCTACTACGGCCTTTTTGACCCCAAAAGGATACTTGATAACGGGAGCAACCTATCTGCCCCCAGAGCGGTTCATAACGATTCTGCGCGAGGTGGATAGACACTACCAGGCCAATGCTGAAGAAATTGAACAACACACCGAACTATCAGAACAAACAAGTGAACCAATTCAACACAGCAGAACCGAACATCAGCAAGCAATCCCAGACGAAACAGACGCCGTCATCGAGGACGTCTTACAGCAGGTGGAAAGGTGCTACGACAAAGAGTTTGGAGGCTTTGGCACACCACCTGCTTTTGAACCAAAGTTTCCCTGGTTAGGAGTACTGGAGTTTCTGGCCGGCAACGCCGAACGGCAGGATTTGTCACAGCTGCAGCAGGATATGCTGTATCACACACTCGACGGCATGCTGAATGGCGAAATGTATGACTCTCAGCGAGGAGGATTTTTCCGATACGCAACCAGAAGAAACTGGGCCTCCCCGCATTACGAAAAGATGGGGATCGACAATGCAGTCCTGATTGAAACTTATTTACGAGCCGGACAAATCTTTCAGGCGGACAACTGGTTAAAAGCGGCCCAGAAAACATTGAACTGGACAGAGAACTATCTCACCTCTGAAAATGGCACTTTCTACGGCAGTCAGGATGCAGATGAGGAATACTACACTCAGGCGCAGGGAGGAAAAGACCGCAAAGACACCCCACCCGTCGACAAGACCCTGTATACAGATATCAATGCCAGAATGGCAGGAGCACATATGACTGCTTATCGGGTATTAGAGGATGATAAATATCTCAAACGAGGACTTGCTGCCCTGGATGAAGGCTGGCAGTTGTGCGCGGATGAGAAAGTGGGAATTTTCCACTATCATGACGGGGAACAGCCCAGCGTAGCCGGACTACTGGGCGACATGGTAGAGTTCGGACTGGCAAGTCTGGACGCCTATGGAGTCACGGCCGATGAAAGGCACTTTCGGCGGGCGGAGAAAATGATGCAGAGCATGAAAACACATTTTCAGGCAGCTGAAGGCGGTTTTTTTGATTCATCCCCTGACCCATCTCAGCAAATTGGAAGACTGCGCAACCGACGAATTCCGCTGGAAGAAAACTGCCGGGCTACACTGTTTCTGCACAAGATGGCACTGGTTACACAAAACTCACAGCTCCGTTCAGAGGCAGAAGAGTGCATAAAAACAGTGGCCGCCAGTGCTGCTTCCTCAGGTATGGTGGGAGCATTATGGGTAGCAGTCCACCGGGAGATATATGACCCTGCTCCCCATGTTCAGCTGATAATACCTTCAGACAAAAACCAGCCTGAAGCACATCATGATCTCTTAAGGACAGCAGCCCGGGCGCCCCAGCGTCACGCAGTTGTTCACACTACCGTAGATTCCGATGCTGAAACTGCACAGGCATACGTATGTCAGGGAACTCACTGTCTGTCACCTGTCACGAATGGCACGGACCTGCAAAGCATGTTGGAAAGCATAAGGGGTGTAATCCAGCCTCCATCAATGCCACATGACAATTTCACAACCCAATGAAAAAGCCATTTAAATAGCCAGAGTCCCGATCCCTACACACGGGAAATCGGGACTCCTTGTTTGTTTATAAGGTGTTTGCTCAGTTTGCGGAAGCCAAGTCCAGAAGTCGCTGGGCAGTGCTACCCTGCTTTCCAGACACCTGTATCTCAGTCACCGGCATTTCAGATCGGCTGACAGCCGAGACCAGACCGGCCACATCACTGTATTGTTCGCAGCCTATAATCACTGGTGAAGTTTTAACAATCGTATAGCGGTCGTGTTGTTCAACATAGTCTTGCAAAAATTCTGGCATTCGCACCAAACGGGCACTCTCTAAAGTAACATAAAACATGGTCAAACCTCCTTGCTTAATCAGGTGATCACAAAAAACCATGCAATCAACCTGTGCTACAACATCTTAATGCGACACCTTACAATTGTCAATAGAGTATTTTGATTTATTTATATGAAAGATTGATTATTTATGTCGACAACCTTTTTCAACCCTTCACCGCCGCTTCTGATGTCTTCACACACTGAGTGAGTATATGGTTCTAAACTCCAGTTGTACACCCCTTCGGCGCTTTTACATGCCCATGAAAACATACTGTAATATTACGTTCAAGATTTGCTGCAGAAGTCGATAGTTCACTTCATGATTTGACAAAATCACAGGTGTGCACTTTGAATCCACCTCGCAGTGGACATCCTGCCACTGTTAAAACTGTGCGAGTGACAGTCTAACTCACCGACTCTGTGCTGACGGGGCACACCATAAAAAGACTGCCCAATCTGGGCAGTCGAGAAGTTATGTCAATAAAGATTTTATAATCTGCAGTTCATCCAGAGGTTATTATCTGAGAAAACTGTTCTTCATTCAAAATTGTAACATCCCGGCTTTCAGCTTGCTGCAGCTTTTGGCCTGCACCGGGCCCGGCCACCAGGTAATCAGTATTACCGGACACAGAAGAGGAAACCCTCCCCCCTGCCTGTTGCACCAGCTCAGAAGCTTCACTGCGGGTCCAATTCTCCAGACGTCCGGTGAATACGAAAGTTAAACCGGCAAGATGGTCTTCTTCTGAAGACTGCTGATGCTCTTCGATCGGCTGCACCCCTTTTTTTAGCAAACGTTCAATAACCTGCCGGTTTTCTTCTGAATCAAAAAACGCCAACAAGCTGTCCGCCACCTCCGGCCCAACATCAGGTATTTCCATCAGCTGCTCTTTCTCAACCTCCATTAGACTGCCGAGGTCAGAGAATTCTTCTGATAACAGGCTGGAGAGGTGCTCACCAACGAGGGGAATACCCAGCGCATACAAAAACCTGTGGAGTGGGCGCTGCTTGCTCTCTTCAAGGGCATCGATGAGGTTCTGGGCCGATTTTTCGGCAATTTTGTCCAGATGCATCCAATCGTCAAGATCGAGAGAATAAAGATCAGCAAGATCTGTTACCATTTCTGACCGCACCAACTGTTCGGCAATTTTGTCGCCCAGACCTTCAATATCCATGCCACGCCGGGAAGCATAGTGTTTTAATCTTTCGCGCAGCTGCGCTGGACAGGATATTGATGTACACCGACTGGTTTTTTTATCGTCGCTCATTATTGCTTCCGAACCACACACCGGACAATCTTCGGGAAGCTTAAATACGCGCTCCTCCCCGGTACGACGGTCCGGCAGCGATTTTACCACGTAAGGGATCACGTCACCGGCTCGTTCAACAAGCACATGATCTCCTATATGAATGTCCTTTTTTTCTATCTCACTCTGATTATGCAGGGAGGCACGACTGACCTCAGCCCCACCTATGTTTACCGGTTCCAAATGTGCCACTGGGGTCAATTTTCCGGTCCTTCCCACCTGAACCTTGATGTCACGCACTACGGTAGTTTCCCTGCGAGCAGGGAATTTATAGGCCAGAGCCCAACGTGGATCGCGAGTACGGTAGCCAAGTTCCTCCTGATATTGCAGACGGTTCACCTTCAAAACCACCCCATCAATGTCATGGGGCAGTTCCTCCCGACTCTGCAGCAGTTCCCTGTGGTACTGCACAGCCTCAGTTATATCGTTGCACAGTTTTGCAGGTTCATCTGGCGACCGGAGTCCCCATTGAACTAACCAGTCCTGTAGAATCTCCCATTGGGTTTCAGGAGTCACACCAACCGCCTCAGCCACATGATAAAGAACCAATCTCAGGGGGCGACGAGCGGTAACCTGTGGATCAAGTTGTCGTAAAGAACCAGCTGCTGCGTTGCGGGGATTGGCAAAAGGTTTTTCTCCATCGCTCTGTCGCCTCTCATTAAGACGGGAAAACTCCTCCTTATTCATGTAAACTTCTCCGCGCACCACCAACCGGGGAGGTATTTGAACATCAGTAGGAGGTCTGAGCACAAGAGGTAAGGAGCGAATTGTGCGTACATTTGCTGTCACATCCTCTCCCACAACCCCGTCACCGCGGGTTGAAGCCAGATCAAAGCGGCCGTCCTCATAAACAACCTCCACCGCCAATCCATCATACTTGGGCTCTGCCACATACTCCAACTCAGACACATCGAGTTCCCCCGTACACGTGGCATCAAAATGCTCCACTTCTTCTTCGGAATACACCCCCCGCAGGCTGAACATGGGTGGAGTATGCCGTACGGTATCAAACTCCTCCTGCGGGGAGGTCCCTACACGTTGAGTTGGAGAATCGGCAGTTTTGAAATGCGGATAGTCTTCTTCCAGCTCCTGAAGACGTTTCATCAGCCGATCGTATTCTGCATCAGAAATCTCTGGGTCCGCAAGAATATAGTAGCGATAGTTATGATACCGTATCTGCTTCCTGAGGTCCTCAATTTCTTCTCTTATTTTTTTCATCTTGTGCTGACATTCATTGTTATTTTCTATCAAACCAGAACCCCCACAGTTGGTGTTCAAATTGCTATTTGTTTTCGTTGTTGCGAGCCAGTTCCACATTGAGCTCGGCTCCGAGAAGTAAAATAATTGCACCAATGTAGATCCACATCAAAAGAAGTACCATTGTGGTCAACGAACCGTGCAGCAGTTCGTAATGAGAAACTCGTTTTAAATAATTAACAAACAGGATCTTGGCCCCTTCAAAAGAAGCAGTAGCGAACACAGAACCGGGTAGTACAGTGGTTAGACGTAGCTTTTTGGCAGGGAAAAAGCGATAAATTACCATAAACACCAGGAAGGTGAGAACCATTGGAATAAGATGCTCTACCACCTGCCACAGGGGAGTCTCTCTCACCGGCCTGAGCCCCCATTCGATCAGCAGGTCGCTTTCATAGGCACCGATAAATTCGGAAACGGTGCTGATGCTAACCGAAAGAAGCAGCAGGAAACCCAGCGCCAGTACCACCAAAACCCCAATCAGGGTAGTGCGCCAAAAAGAAGTGTCTTCCTCGACATCCCACACCTGGTTCAACGAACGCGTTATCACGGTGAAAACTGCTGAACTGACCCAGGCCAGACCGACAATCGCCAATGCCCCCAGTTGACTGCGATTTCGAATCAAGCTGCTCAAGTTTCTGCTGATAAAATCCGCAGAGCCAGGCGCGTAAAGATACACCAGACCCTCTACCTGCGCCTGGACTGATGGCGTCGGTAGAATATAGGCTGCCACCGCGACTGTAAACAGCAGGAGGGGAGAGAGTGAGAAAACGCCAAAATAGGCAATAGCAGCAGCCTTGACAAAGCAGTCATCGCAGACAAACCGGCGGTACACACGAACCACAAAATCCACAGGCCTATCCCCTCCACTATCTTTGTCCTTTAGTTTTTCCGTTTTCTCAATCACTGAACCCTCCCCTGGTTTCTTCCGCAGTACCCCCGCCGTCAGCTGAGTCAACCTCCTGCTTTTGAGGAAGTCGTTCCGAGGACTGCTTCTCGGGAAGTCGGTCTGAGGGCTTCTGCTTACTGAGCCACCTGCGCAGAAAACCTACCCCCTCGCGCGCCGCCTGCAATCCTAACTTCAGGGTATTTTTCTTGGGAACCCATCCCGGTGATATTCGCCGCATAATCAACGCTGTCGCAACCTTTTCAGCAATGTTCTTTCCCGAAGTAGTCAATCCGCGGACATCCTTAACCATTCCCTTAGATTCGCGGGTAAGATCAAGCAGTTCCGACAGAAGCTCCCCCGTTTTCTGAGTAAACTCCTCTTTCAATTCATCAATTTCCCGACGGAGCTGCAGTACCACTACTACAACCGCTACCAAGGCTGCTGCATTTATCACTGATGCTGCTGCGATAATGAAAAGCAGAGTTCCTTCATTCATGACTCAGTATCCAGCTGCTGCTCGAGTTCGGCCAGCCTGGCCTCGATTTCAGATAAGGTTTCCTCCATTTCCTCACCCGTTGGCACGTTGCCAGCTGCACGGTGAAGAGCATCTTCCGCCCCATCTTTCAGCTTCACACTGAATTCTTCAGCACCATCGCGAAATTCCTCAGCCACGCTCTGGGCCTGCTGCCTGAGTTGATGCACCGTCTTTTCGCCTTTGTCTGGCGCGACTAGCAGGCCTGCAGCAAACCCCATGACTCCGCCCATCAACATTCCCACGAAAAAGTTTGAACCTTCTGACATAACTATACCTCCTAACAAAGTGTGCAAGAGATTTATTCGCTACAACCATAATTATAACACTTTATCGTACTTTTGCCACCAAAAATTGGGGCAAAAAACGACAAAAAATTTTACGAGCAAACATCGACTATCAGTTAGATTGAGGACACACAACATAGAAGTCGACCTATTTTACCAAACCACCAGCAAGATACATGCATTTGTTACCTGTATGATTACCAGTCTTTCCTCACAAATTAGTTTTGAATCCCAAAGGAGGTTATTATGGAATCCAGTTCCCGGAGAGAACAGTGGCATTCTCGCATCGGCTTTATCCTGGCTACCGTAGGTTCGGCTGTAGGGCTGGGCAATGTCTGGCGTTTTCCGACCATGGTAGCAAGGCGGGGCGGCGGAGCATTCCTGCTCGTTTACCTGCTTGTAGTCGTGGTGATTGGCGTACCGTTGATGATAGCAGAACTCGCCCTGGGACGGGCTGGAGACACCAATGTGATAGATACATTCACCCAAAACCGACCCGGGACCCGGTGGTGGATTGCTGGTGCTCTGGCTGCACTTGCAGTTACGGTTATCCTATCTTTTTATGCAGTTATAGCTGGGTGGACCATCATCTACGCTTATCTTGGCTCAACTGGACAACTTGCTGGACTGACATCCGCAGAACTCACTGGTCTTTTTGAATATCTGACCGAAAATACTCTTTGGCCGATATGGGCACAGGGACTGTTTCTGGTGTTTTCGGCCGGAATAGTCGTCGCAGGAGTAACAGCAGGAATAGAGCGTTACAGCACCATATTACTACCGAGCATGGTCACACTCCTGCTGATTCTTCTGGGAAGAACCCTTCTGCTTCCCGGAGCATGGGAAGGAGCACGTTGGTTTTTGCGGTTTGATCTGCAGGCTATCAACTTCAACGTGGCTTTAGAAGCCATGGGCCAGGTGTTCTTCAGCTTCAGTCTGGGAATGGGAGCTGTACTGACCTACGGGAGTTATTTGAGTTCGGAAGATGATATACCTCAAAACTCCATACTGATATGTGGAACTGATATTCTAATCGCTCTGCTTGCGGGACTGGTAGTTGTATCAGCTCTTTTTGCTTTCAATATTGATCTGGGAGTAGGACCGGGATTGATTTTTGTAGCACTCCCTTCAGTTTTCAACACCCTACCTGCAGCCTCATTCTGGGCAACAGCCTTCTTTTTGTCGTTGACCTTTGCGTCTTTAACCTCACTGATTTCTTTTCTGGAAGTACTCAACTCGATATTAATGGAAAAGTTGGATTGGACGCGAACTAAATCGGCCCTAACTGTAGCTGTAGCCGTCTTTATAGCCGGAATACCTGCCGCTTTGGCAGAGGGTCCCCTGGCTGGAATTGTACTGGCCGGAAGAACAATGCTGGATTTTCTCGATTTTGTCGCCTCGAACATTCTCCTGCCTTTGTCGGGGTTCGCAACCGTAATATTTGTTGCCTGGATATGGGGTACTGCCTCTGCAAACCGGGAAATATCTGCGGGGACTGAACATTTTCCACCGGGTGTTCAAAGAATATGGGAGTTCATCATGAAATACGTTGCCCCGATCCTTCTTATCTACATATTTATCAGCGGACTTATCAGCTGATAATAATCAATCGGTGTCCTCTTCCTTTCTGACAAAATCAGAATAGATTACAAACTCCCCATTCTCACTGACACTTTCGGCAGGGGAGGTGCGGACCAGATACAGACCGGTTAAAACACAAAAGGCACCTAACGCCCGTAAAACCGTCCATGTTTCTCCCAACAACAGGTAACCCGTTATTCCAGCAACAACGGGAGTGAGGTTGCTGTAAATTGCTGTCTTGGTACTGCCGATGGAGCCAACCCCCCAGCTCCACACAACGTACCCAAATACCAGGGCAAACACGGAAGCATATAAAACGGATAGCCATGCCTCCGAGCTCACGGCACTCCAATTCTGAGCCAAAACTGCAGGACTGCTCAACAGCAGCAGTGGAACTGCCCCAAATACCATGGCGTAGGTAGTAACAAACAACGGTGAACGGCTCTTCAGGATGGGACGAGTCATCAGGGTGTAAGCAGCCCAACATATCGCGCCGGTCAGGGTGAGTAGATCTCCCCAGACAGTCTGGGAAGAAAAAACAATCCTGTCAGAACCGCCTATTATAATTAAGGCAACGCCGGACACTGAAAGTAAAATACCTATCCAACCTTTCGGAGCAGGGATCTCTATCTTCAGAACAGCACTCAACACCGCAACCCATACCGGCGCTGTAGCCACCATAAATGCCGTATTGCCAGCAGTGGACAAATTAATTCCATTGATGAAAAAAACCTGGTACACTGTATTACCGATCAAGCCGGTGAGAAACAGCCACTTCATCTCCGAAGAAGTCAGAGTAAGGTCGTCTTCACGCCAGGCAAGCACCAGGGTCATAAGAAAAGCCGCCAGGCCAAAGCGCACAGCATTGAAAGCTAGAGGACTGATCTCGTCCAGAGCGGTCTTGACCACTATCATGTTGTAACCCCAAATGAGCATCAATGCCAATAAACCCACATCAACAGCACCAAAAGAACGTACAGGGGTTTTTTCGGACCCGTTTTCTTGCTGCAAAGTATCCCTTCCAATCCAGTATAAAATTGAAATCTTGCCACCGAAATTTTGCATCTAACATAATTCAAGGGACAGATGATCAGATCCTGCTCGAATTCATAATTTACAATTTCAGCGATACTCCTCGTGAAATGAGAGTCTCTGTCAGCAGCCAGACAACCAGAGTTGCAGACGCAGCCGCTGCTGCACCTTCCAGCCCTGTAAAATACCTGCGGCCAATCGTCAGATACACTGGAACATAAATCACTCCCTGCAGTATCCAGGCAAAAAGAGGGTGTCGTCCTATACGTCGGACAAACGTCAAATTCACATTAAACTCAAAAAACACAAACAAAATCGTGGCAGCTGCCCCTCCCGTCAGCACATAAGCAGCACTCACAACGATCCGGTCTGCAGCCGCCACCCAAAAATGAAGCGAAACAGCAGACAAAATCAAAACGCCCACAATTGCCGAACAGCGCCAGAAAAAAGCAGCTTTCCGGTCACAAAGATACATCTCAGTAATTACAGTAGCCAAAACAGGAAGCACAGCCCAGGCCAGTACTGAAGCAGCAGGCCCTCCCTCGCGGAAAACTTTCACATGGCGAACAAACTCCGGCACATTAAGTAAAAGAACCTGGTAAACCACGAGTCCTCCTGCAGCGATCGCCATCCGTCCCATCCTTGGCACTGCCAGCAGTAAAGCTGCCACCGCATAGCCCAGCGCCCAAGTTTCAAGTATGCCCCAGGTACTGAAAAGTGCAGATAACACACTTCTGCCCTCCCAGAGACGTTCGATCAAATTGGGAATATACCCAATGAGAAATAGCCCTACAATTCTCCGCACTGTGCGGTCAAAAAAACGGGAAGATTTTTTGTAGGTAAAAGGTAGGGACAATCCCATGGCAAATCCGAATAGGGGGGCTACCATATCCAGGGGCAGCATTCTTTCAGAGCGGGCGTGCACCAGTATCTGAGGAGCATTACGCCACAGCAGCATTATAAAATTGGCTGCAAACATCAACAGGATGGAAGTTCCCCTGAGCTCATCGATGGAATCCACCCTTCCATCCAGAATATCAGGTCTCCGGTTCAACTTAACACCTTCCGTCGCCTACTGCTGTTGTTCTGAACTAACCCGTGGAAAGGCTTCACCAGTGGGCATCAAATAAAATGGCGGTACTTCTCCGAATTTCTCGACAATATCTTTCCACGCACTTTCCACGGAAGAGTACGATTTTATCCCGGTTTCCTGCAATGTACCTTCCGGCAGGTCAGATACCAGCAAGATATCATATTCTTGCGCCATTAGAGTCAAGTGTAGGGCCATATAACCACCAATGGTAAATGAATCTCTGAGCGCCTTTTCACGTTTCTCGCTGTCAGAATATGTCAACAACATGGAGGCAAAATCATCGTTGCCCATACCCTCACAGCACTCCGAAACGATCAACATCGTACCTCCGCTTTGCACCGCCTGTCTTGCGTTGTAAATAGTTTTGTAGGTCTGATACAGGTTTATATCCTTTGGGTAACCACCACAGGAAGCAAGCACCAGTTCAGACCTGCTGTTAATAGACACCCCGAAAATCTTATCAACCTTGCGGCAGCCCTGATCATGGGCAGGCAGCATCTCACCAGCCACTACATCAATAATTCGGTGCTGAGAAGAGTCAACTATAGTGTTTATCAAGAAAGTAGGTCGCACCATTTGAGCCCCAGCAACTATATCCTTGTAACAGGGATTACCTTCTTTCTTACCTGCTGCCACATCAGGATTAATTCCCTCTCCCACCTTGTCAGCCAGTGCCAGCGAATGATTCTTCATTATAGTTTCATAACCGCTTACCCCTGGTAGTATCGCTTTACCTCCCCCACCAAATCCAGCCAGGAAGTGGTGAACGATGCCGCCAGTCAATACTATCTTATCTGCAGCTGCAACCCGACGGTTGAGATGCACAGGTGTGTCCAGTGGTGTGTGCCCCAGATACACGAGTTCTTCATCATTCCTACCCTGGTGATCAAATACATCTATCTCAGCATAAACCTCATCACCCACTATTTTTGCATGCTCCTGAGGAGTCTGCTCACGGTGGTCTCCAGTTGCACTCACCACAAATATATCTTCCAGCTCTACTCCTCCTGCTTGTAATTCCTCCAACAGATGGGGCATAAAAACGTGATGCCTTACCCATAATCTGGTGACATCGCCCGTTATTATGCACACCTCATCCCCTTCGGACACCAGCTGACGCAAAGGGCGCGAGTTGATTGGTTCGCTCAAGGCTTTCTCAACCAATTCCTCCTCAGAAGAATCAGTTGAAAACAACGGTGCTGCCAGCTCATCTATAACCGCTTCCTCGGGGGCAGAAACTGAAAGACTCTCCTCCCCGTAAGGCAGATTTATACTTCTCGTCATTTGTGCTCCGCCTCCCATCCGATTGAAGGAACCTCTTATCACGCACACAACCCATATCACACTAAATCCAGCAATACCATAAAAACAGAAAATATACAGCAGTCTCTAGTTTCCCATGATTTCGCAGATAACACTCAAAGCCCCAGTCGACCATTCTCTTTATACTGTTTTATCACTCAATCACGCAAATCCTTCATTTTCTCTCAGGTTATCATGGCAGTGCAGCCGGTTCGCCAAAAACCTTTGTATTATTACAGTTGTCCCCTGTATTCCGCAATTGCTGTATCAGCCCTTTCTGACAGGCGTAGGTTTACTACGTCGTGTCATTTTTTGATTCTGTCCTGAAATACAGAAAAAAGATGCAACAAGTGAGGGCAGATGGGGGGTGCAGATACAGAAAATCGTTGGTACCCTTCGCAAGCTGAAACGGGGGGTGCTTCCCCCCGTTTTTTGAAGTATATTCTGGCGAGCTCAATCTTTCTGCCTCGGATCAAGAATGTCCCTCAACCCGTCGCCGAAGAGATTAAACCCCATAACAGTTGTAGTGATGGCTAACCCTGTAAAAGTGGCAATTCCTGGAGCTATATGCAGGTATCTACGTCCCTCGGAGAGCATTCGGCCCCAGCTGATTGCCGGTGGCTGCGTGCCCAATCCCAGAAAACTCAAGGCTGCCTCAGAAACTATGGGAGCAGCTAATCCCAAAGTGCCATAAACAACGAGAACTGCCACTACATTGGGAAACAGGTACTTGCATATCAACCGGAAATTGTCCAATCCGATGGCCCGCCCTGCTTCCACAAACTCTTCTTCCTTCAAACTCAATACCTCTCCCCTGACCAGACGGGCATACTGCGGCCAACCAACAACACTGAGTGCAACCACTACGTTCCAAATACCAGGGCCCCATACGGCCATAAACGCAATTGCCAGCAATATACCGGGAAAGGATATAAACATATCCGTCAGGCGCATGATGATACTGTCAGTGAGACCTCCGTAAAATCCAGCAATTAGACCGGCTGGCACACCCAGCAAAATGCGAAAGCAGACCACAAAAACTCCTACTAACATTGAAATTCTGGCACCATAAATGGCCCTACTCAAGACACATCGGCCCAGATGATCGGTACCCAGGAGATAATCAGAACTGGGTGGCTCCAACGAACGAGGTCTGGTTTGCTCAAGTGGATCATTGGGAGCTAACCAGGGAGCAAAAATCGCCATCAGAGCCATCAACATAACAATCGTCATACCGACCAAGGCTGTTTTCTTCCGCCGCAGAGCTGTCCAGAATCGACGCCCCGGCTTATGAGCGAGCTCTCCCTGTTGTGTTGAGCCTTGCTGCTGCATATTCATACCCCTCTACTGCGCACAGGAATCAACTGTACCTTATTCTTGGATCAACAACTGCATAAAGAGTGTCTACAATCAGATTGACCAAGCAAAATAGTCCGGCGAATATCAGTAAATTACCCATAATCATGGGATAATCCCGCTGCATCATGCGCAAAAACGCAAATCTTCCGATACCCGGCCAGGCAAAAACCGTTTCTATAATCACCGTTCCACCGAGTCTGAATCCCAGCTGCAATCCAATTACAGTAAGCACAGAAGTCAGTGCTGGTTTTAATGCATGTTTGTAAATCACCGTTCGTTCGTAAAGCCCCTTGGAACGAGCTGTACGTATAAAGTCCTTCCGTATCACCTCCAGCATAGTCGATCTGGTTATACGGGTAATCACTGCCATGCCGCTGGTACCCAGAGCTATCGCGGGCATTACCATATTGGCCAAACCATTTCTCCCGCTGGCAGGTAATAGCCTGAGGTGCAACGACAAAAGAAGTATAAGCATAATTCCCAGCCAGAAATTTGGCATGGACAGCCCCAAAAAGGAACCTCCACGTACCAGGTTATCCACCCAGGTATCCTGATGGACAGCAGATACTACACCAACAAAAACTCCCAGACCGGCTGAAATCACCATGGACGCTAGGACCAGTTCTATGGTTGCGGGCATTCGAGAAATTAATGCGGGGAGGACCTGCCGCTTATCAGTGTAGGATTGACCCCAGTCACCGGTCACAATCCCGCCAATCCACCGAAAATAACGTAAGTGTAATGGAGCATCTAACCCCATCAACCCGCGAAGTCTCTCCACTTCTACTGGCGTAGCAAATTCACCCAACATCAACATGGCTGGACAACCCGGCGTCAAATTAATGAGCAGAAAGACAATTATGGTAATACCCAACAATGTTGGTATGAGCTGAAGAGTACGTCGACCCAGATAAGCAGCCATTTGAGAAGTTCACCCTGCTTCCTCAGTGTGCTTTGGTTGATTTAAGATGATTTAAGAT
>CAZRFK010000033.1:0-1753 GCA_964599275.1 uncultured Clostridia bacterium | reverse complement strand
TGATTTAAGATGATTTAAGATAAGGAAGGGGAAGAACCCTGTCGGAGCTCCTCCCCTGGCAGTTTACGGATACTTATAGTTCACGTTACTCCGTTAGTCTGGCATCTTTTAACTGGAAGAGCCTGAAGTAGGTTTGATACTCAAAATCCTCCAGTTCAGGATTAACAGCGCAGAAATCTACCGTGTAATTGAGGTAGACATAGCTCTGATCCTCAGCGAGAATCTCCTGAATCTCATAGTAGTACTGTTTTCGCTGCTCAACATCCATCGTAGTTCGCGCTAGATCCAGCAGCTCATCGACCCGCTCGTTAGAATAACGCTGTCTATTAGCACCTTCCGGAGGGAAGTTGTCAGAATGAAACTGCCGGTAAAGTCCCCTGTCAGGATCTGTCTGAGCTCCCCATCCCAATATATACATGTCAAAATCCATATTCAGTATGTCGTCGTAAAACGCACCCCATTCCTGTTCAGTAATGGTGATATCTATTCCGAAATCATCAAGTTCATACTGCAGTATTTCGGAAATTTCCCGGCGCGGATCACTTTCAGAGATCTTCAGGTCAATCTCAAACCCATCTTCATATCCCGCTTCTTCTAAAAGCTCCCGGGCTTTTTCCGGGTTGAACTCAAACTTATGCACGTCCGGATTGTGCCCCCAGGACTGAGGAATAATGGGAGAGTAGGCCACATCCCGCAATCCCCAGTAAACGTGGTCGATTATCTCTTCCCGGTCGATGGCATAGGCAATGGCCTGCCTTACCCGTACATCATCAAAAGGTGGCTGTGTATGATCAAAACTGATATATTCGAAACCGCTGCCCGGCTGCTCCTGCAGGTCAACATCAGGATCTTCCTGCATCCTCTCTACATCTTCTGGGGGAACTGGAAAAGCAATATGCACTCCACCGGTTTCCAATTCCACCCTCCGGGTGACATCCTCGGGGATGGGTTTGAACATAATCTTGTCGATATGGGGTCTACCATCCCAGTAATCGTCGTTTGCCTTCAGCTCGATATAGTCATTGGGGCTCCATTCAACAAACTCAAAGGGGCCTGCCCCTACAGGATTGGTCTGCAGGTACTCGTCACCCTCCTCTTCGGCAATGTGTTTGGGGATAATTCCCACATGCAGATAATAAATTAGCGGGGCATTGGGCTCAGAAAGATGGAATTTCACTGTATAATCGTCAACAATTTCAATTTCAGCTACAGGTTCGTAAAGAGGTAAATTGCGCGCCTCAAAATCGGGATCGCGAATGGTGTCAAATGTATACTTGACATCCTCTGCGGTTAGTTCTTTACCATCGTGAAACTTGACCCCTTCGCGAAGATAGAAAGTAAAAACTTCCTCGGTAAGCTCATAATCTTCAGCGACCAGAGGTTGAACATTCAATTCTTCATCCCACATTACCAAGCCATCGTAAAATAAATCATTTACCAATCCAGATGAAACGTCAGTTGCTAACCGTGGATCTAGATTAGTTGCATCAGCACCGTATGCAACTCTTACCTCTGTTGGTTCCTCTGGCTCTATGTCTGGGTCGGGGTCATCAGCCTCTTCCGGAGCACAGGCTCCCAGGCCAATGATCAACACAGCAATCATAAGGAACAAAATCGAGCTCCACCGTATTCTGCTCATTGGTCTCCCTCCTTTTTAAAATGTGTGCATGGAAATAAATGACTTGCGATGCTACTTACTCTTTATTATGCAGATATACAGTCAGTTATGACTGCTTCAAGAGTGTTATAGGCA
>CAZRFK010000032.1:0-18816 GCA_964599275.1 uncultured Clostridia bacterium | reverse complement strand
TGATGCATGTAGATTGAAAGTGAAATTGGATGATCTTGCGGATGAACTTTTGCAGCTAGTAGCTGACAAACCCGGACATATCCTATATTTTGCCATCTGCAGCAAGGAGAACCCCTTCAGTTCACTTAAGGAGGCCAGATTGCGGCCGGTGGCCCTGGAATATTTGGCCGATGAGGATTACGAGTTGCTTGATACTCAGAGTCCTGTAAAGTTGCGTCGCCGCCGCATCTGTCGAATTGTGCATCAGGCATATAGCCAGGGAGCCACCTTATCTCTCCCCGATGTTGCATTCATTTTGGGCCTGTCTACTGATGCAGTTGCCAACGTACTTGACGAGTCCCCTGCATCCATGCTGCGTACGCGGGGGAAAGTATCCAGCATTGAACCCATTGTGGATAAGATAGTACCGGCGGTAACCAGGTATTTTGCCGGAGAGAGTTGGGAGGAAATAGAGGAAAAAACAGGTCTTTGTCGGGATTCAATCGAGCGCTACCTTGCCTGTGTGGGAAAAGTGCTGACGCTTGCAGAGCAAGACAACTGTTGTCCTCCCAGCATTTCTGAACTCACCAAGCACTTAAGGGTTCCTCCCCGTGCGGCTGAGCGGTGTTTGCACCTTTATGAGCAGTTCCTCAAGGTCCACCCAAACAATAATGGTTCTAATATTCGCGAGGAATTAATAGAACTGGCGAAGACAAAGGAATCCTGGTGTTAGATAAGTTGGATTTGTGTATTCCATGTAATTACCATGTACAACAGACAGATCAATCCTGCCAGGGTTCTTATTGAGACCGAAATATGAAAAGTAAATTTCAGGTTTAGATAGGATAGATATGGTTGAACCAGGTTACTTTCAGACGTAAGAATGGGTGGGGATCAATTAGAGGGCCGATCCCCACCCATTCTTTATCGTTATCATTCCTGAATGATCGAAATCTACATCTTTATTGTGCTTCTTGCAGCGCTCTTTCCAGTGCCTGAATGAACATTTCACTGGTTGAAGTTGCTCCTGCAACTATGTCGATATCAGCGCTCTGAGCGTCGATTGCTCGCTCTGGTAGTTCTTCTACCGCGATTCCGAATTCTTCCCAATCATATTCTTCGGGATCTTTTGCAGTTTCGTCTTCGCTGTATTCGGTCATTTCGACATCCATAATGTGACCGAGGATGACAGTAACTTCAACCTCGACCCATCCTCCCCGCTCACTGAGATCAGATTCAGCTGTATAAATTCCATCTTCAAATTCGCCGACTTCAAAAGGCTCTTCTTCGCCCAGGGCGCGTGCTGTAGCCTGAATAAACCTTTCTGCCGTGCCGGTAGCACCTGCAATTATATCAACATCGTGAGTCTGTTCCTCGACGACCTGCTCCGGAAGTTCTTCCTTTGCTACATGCCATTCGTCCCAGGGATAATCTTCACCTTTTTCACTTCCGTCAGCCTGGAATTCGCGGAGATCTGCATGGGTTATCACACCGCGCTGAACAACGATTTCAGATTGTACATATCCACGAGGAGTTGGGTCGGATACTCCGATATGTTCACCGTCAGCAAAGGGCCCAACATCATCCTCTTTTTCTCCCAGTGCCCGTTGAACTGCCTGAATAAACTTTTCTGAGGTTGAGGTTGCTCCAGCCACCACGTCAATATCTGCGGATTGGGCTTCAATTACTCGGGCAGGGAGTTCGTCCTGGGCTTCATGCCATTCATCCCAGGGATAGTCGTCCCCTTTTGCCTCACCTTCACCTGTAAATTCAGTCCATTCAACTTCCGTTATCTCTCCACCTTCTACGGTGAGTTCTACTCCTACATAACCTTGATTGTCAGCATCGGACGCTCCTTCATGTGTACCATCGGATACGTCCACGACTCTCTCTTCTCCGCAGGCTGCGAAGATCATAAGGCCAGCTAACACCAGAGCCAAAGTAAAATACCTTCTGGTTGCACCTGATCTCATCAAATAACCACTCCTGACTTCGAGTTTTTTCTTCAGTAGCTAATACTCTCATTGGTATGGTATCCAGCTGAAGAAGCTCAGTCAAGTAACCGCTAACATCCTTATCGTATTGTAGTAGGTTCAGCAGCTGGTAAAAATACGTTCCAGGGAGGCCCCCGGGGAAACAGCAGATCAGTCCAGTTGAAGGGTTGTATTAAACTAACTGAGCTGGTATTTCAGCCAGCATTGACAAAAATGAATAGGGTGCAATAATAAAATGATCTTTTAATCAGTTTTGACGAACGGTCAGTCGGGGTTTATTAGTTCGAGTTCTGGTAGCTTGCCGTGATTATACTGCTGGTCGATAGATATATCCATTACAATTATGTTCTATATCACAATTTTGCATTCTAACCTTTGAAATGAGGTGAAGCAATGAGCAAAGAAACAAATACAGAAGGATCAAGGATTGCTGTTGAACGAAAGTTTGCAATAGTGATGGTAGTATGTGCACTGATAATTTCAGTTGGCAGCTGCACACTGCTGCAGCCTGAAGCAGAGCAGGAAGATCCCGTAAGTGAAGAGACATTCCTTCTGGGGACGCTGGTTCGGATAACCGTGCACGAAGCGGAACCTGGCACTGACATAGAAGAATCCATCGACCGCACCTTGGATGAAATGGAAAGGTTGGGGGCTCAGGTCAGTGTTTATGATGAAACAAGTGACATAAGTAGGGTCAATGACCGTCCAGGCGAGCCAGTGGAGGTTTCGGATGAGACAATGCATCTGTTGGAAACCGCCCTGCAGATGAATGAAAAAACTGGCGGGGCCTTTGATCCAACTATAGGCCCATTGGTGGATTTATGGGGGTTTTATACGCAGGAGTATTATATTCCTGGGGAGGAAGAGATTGCGCAAGCATTGGAGCGAGTTGATGTCAGCTCCGTTCAGATTGATTCTGAGGATAATACGGTTCTCATTCCTGAGGGAGTGCAGCTGGATCTGGAAGCTCTAGCCAAAGGTCTGGCAGCCCAGAGGGCAGAGTCAACCTTACGCGAACACGGTGTGACCAGAGCACTAATCAGCGCTGGGCAAAGCAGCGTGCATACTGTTGGTGATGGCCCGGGCGACAGGGCCTGGAGGGTAGGTTTGATTCACCCCCGTAAGTCCAATGAGTTGTATGGAGTTGTTGAAGCCCGGGACGGGGAAGCCATCAGCACCAGCGGAGATTACCAGCGGTATTTTATGGATGAGGATAAGCGTTACCCCCACATTATTGACCCCAGAACCGGCATACCTGGCGGGCACACCATAAAGACTATGACAGTTGTTACGGACGACAGCGTTGTGGCTGATGCCATGTCAACATCGCTGTTCCTTTTTGAACCTGAAAAAGCTCTACAGTGGGTAAATGACCGGGAAGGGGTCGAGGCTGTTTTGATGACAGCAGAAGGAAATGTCATGTATACCCCTGGCCTGGAAGAGCGCCTGGAAATCAAAGATTAGTGGATTGGTGATATAATGAGGTTTCTGAGCAATTTAGTGGCGTTTTTACGTGAGCACATGACCTCAGCAGATATTGTGATTCTTGCGGTAGTATTACTTCTGGCGTTAACAGCCAGTTTTGCTATGACCCAGCTGGGTGGAAGGGATCAGCAGCCAGACCTGGTTCAGGTCCGGCATCTATCATCGACGGCACCCCAGGAGATTTCTCTGCGAGTCGAGCTTCCTGACGAAGATGAGTATGTTGTGGAGGGCACGATTGGGGTATTAGTGCTGGAAATTGACGGTCATCGGGCACGTCTGGTCGATGCAGATTGCCCCCGTCAAATCTGTGTCCGTACCGGATGGTTGACCAGGCCAGGGGATCGGGCCATCTGTGTACCGAATGAAGTGGTGGTTGAGCTGATCGGTGAAGACGAGGGCTTAGATGTTGATGAAATCATACGCTGACCTTTATATTTTTGGGTATTTCGGTTCCATTTCTTTCCGCTCATTATCCCCTCGCAGAACTGTCCTCAAAGTTGCACAACCATTTGCGCCCATTTATCCAGCAATTTGATAAATACTTTGGCGGTTGCTTGACTATCTTGCAACCAGTCAAGTACTATACCCACAAGAGGTTTGTGATTAACTACACAAAATATATTTTCCTGTTTGACTTCGCGTGGGGAGTTAGGAATTTGAGCGTAGAAATCGGGTAGGGGGTTTGGAGCCTTGGCACTGCCTTGCAGTACATACGCATCGTTGTGTTACAGATTCAACAAGGCTACGGTGTGAAATTGTTAAACATTTAAAGTATTTCGCTGCCTATCCCGCCTTATTTCCTGATTCTCAAGTTTCTTTTTTAACCGCATCAGATTATTGACCTCCGACCTGTTTTGTAAACTTTAACTTTATTGTTTACACCCTGCACACGTTTTACTGGTCTTTTTCAACCCGGAACCACGCAACATAAGCACTTATTCGAACATTTTTGCCGGGAGGTATCAATGAATGGAGACATCAAAGAAGACGAATCTACTGAAAGATTCCAAGACCGCTCCTCATTCGCAGCTGACTGAGGATCAGGTGATGATTCGGACTCTTGTTGCCATGTGTATTCCAGCCCTTGCTGCCGTTTTTGCCATGGGCACACAGGCAACATACAACATTCTGGTTGCTGTTTTGACTGCTTTAGCCTGTCATTATATTTTGCAGTACATTGACCTTCAATCGCCGTGGCGGTTGGGTGAACCGACATACGATACTCCTTACTCTCCGCTGGTGGCCGGAATGATTGTCGGGCTCTGTGTTGGTGAGTTATCACCATACTATGTCACTGCCTTCATCTCTGCCTTAACAATGGTGGGATTTAAATGGGGGCAGGAGAGATTGTTCGGTCGCAAAATCATAAACCCTGCTGCTGGAGCGAAAGCTCTGGTGCTTTTGACTCTGACCGCTTTATGGATGATGCCAGAATCCCTTGCAATCGGCCAGCTGTTCTATCCTTCTCACCTCAGATATGCCCTGTATACGCAGGAAGGTTTCGCTGGAGCAATGGATCTGGCTGAGCAGGTAGGCTTTTATGGAACTGAAAACCTTAATGTGTCCTGGAGTTTAATCCTGTGGAAAGCACATGGATGGATCGGTGGAGCATCTGGCGTTGCTGTCATAGTTTCTGGTGTGCTTTTGGCAATGTGGATAAAACTCAAGTGGAGAATAACTGTCAGCTTCTTGGCTGGGATGACCGTTCTGGCCGCCTTGATGGGAGTAATAACCGGTGGCGACATAATGTTGAGAATAGCGTTTCACGTGTTCACCGGCAGTGTTATTTTCTTAGCTTTTTACATGGCCACAGAACCACAAACCACCCCAGTGACCATCAAGGGACAGTATTCGTTCGGTCTGGTCCTGGCGCTTCTGACGATGGTATTGAAATTATGGGGTTTGTTCGGAGCTTCTTTCGTAGCGCTAGCCATACTGAACCCCTTTGTTCCCTATTTTGATCGTGTCGGTATCAAAAAGCCTTTTGGCGAAAAGCTGCGCGAGTACAGTCCATTCCATGGTACCAGTGCAACACCCGATATCAGTTCGCCAGTACTGACATATAATTCGTCCCGCTGTATCGCTTGTTCTCAATGTATAAAAGCGTGCAGTGAGATCCAGGGTAAAGGGGTCCTGGATTACGGTTCGCGTGGACGCAGCATAATAGTCACAGCAGGATTGGGCGAGCGAGGTTTTTCAGAGTGTGACGGCTGTGGAGAATGTGTGCAGATCTGTCCAACTGGTGCGGTGCAGGAACGGAGAACAACTCCTCCTGTACGCAGGTGGGATGCTGATATCAAGCATAGTACATGCTCACACTGCGGTATTGGTTGTCAGGTGAATATTCTGTGCGAAAATGGCGAAATCGGCAAAGTGCTGGGCCGTGATGCCATTCCAAATTACGGCTCCCTCTGTATAAAAGGGCGTTTTGATTTTACAAAAGTTACCCCTGAAGATCGTATCACCCGACCTCTTCTGCGTCAGAATGACCGACTGGAGCCTGTATCCTGGCAACGCGCCATCAATGAAGTAGCTCAGGGATTTTCAAGTGTCAAGGAAGACTACGGCGCTGATTCTGTCGCTGGGCTTTCAACGGCTGATGCTACTAATGAAGATAGTTACTTATTCCAGAAACTCATGAGGGCTGTAATAGGAACTAATAATGTAGACACTCTGGACCGGGCCAATCATATTTCTACGCTCACTGGCCTGAATGCAGCGTTTGGTTATCCGGCAATGACTAATTCGCTTGAGGAACTCAGAGATGCCGATTGCATTTTAATTCCTCCAAATTCCAATATAACTCAATCCAATCCTGTTGCGGCAATAATCATCAAGGATGCTGTGGATAACCACGGTACCGATCTCCTTGTGGTTGATCCGCGACGAACTGATCTTGCCAACTGGGCAACCATATGGCTCAGGCCGAAATACGGTACCGATGTGGCCTGGCTAAACGGTATGATGAATGTGATCTTGGAACAGCAGATGCACGATGAGGAATTCATTGACGGACGGACTGAGGGTTTCTCAGACTTCAAAGAAGGTTTGAAAGATTATCAGCCAGAGCAAGTCGCAAAGCTCACTGGACTTCCTGCTCAGCAGCTGGTTGATGCAGCCAGGATTTATGCTCAGGCAGACAGTGCATCCATCGTATATTCTGAGCACGCTGATGGTGTCGACAAGGTCCTTGCCATGACCAACTTGGCTCTTATGACCGGCAATGTTGGTAAACCCGCCGCAGGCGTCAATCCTCTGATGAGTCAAAACAATCTCCAGGGGAGCGTGGACATGGGAGTGCTGCCTGATTCGCTGCCTGGTTATGGAGATGTTTCCGAGCAGGAGGAGCGAGAAAAGTTTGCTTCTGCATGGAACAGGGATGTTCCAGCAAATCCAGGAGTGGATGCATCTGAGATGTTTGATGAGGCTGCAGCTGGTGCGATAAAAGCGATGTTGATTATGGCCAGTGATCCAGCTGTGTCTGCGCCAGAGTCGGCTCGAGTTGCTTCTGCCCTGGAATCTCTGGATTTCCTGGTGGTTATGGATAGACAGCTGACTGATACCGCTCGACAGGCAGATGTGGTTCTACCTCTGACAACCTATGCAGAGGAAGACGGTACTTTCACCAGTACGGAGCGTCGCATCAGTCGAGTTCGTAAGGCAGTTGAGCCGCCGAGGCAGGTTCAGCCAGCGTGGGAGATCCTGTGTGCCCTCTCTGCTGAATTGGACTATCCCATGAACTATCAACATCCGTCTGAAATTATAGATGAGGCTGCAAAACTGGTGCCGGCTTACAGCGGCGTTAGTTTCTCGAGCATAGGTGACGAGGGAATTCAGTGGCCCAAAGTAGAGGAGTCTCAGAATGGAACGACTTACCTGTACAGAGATGGATTCACGAGGAAACGGGCTAAGTTCCATAAAGTGGAGTTCGACGAACAGCAGCAGAATGACCAGCGATATCCCCTGGCATTATCTTCTAGCCGAATGCTTTTCAGTGATGTTCCAGGTTCTCTCAGTCTCAACTGGCGTGAACAACAAGAATTCGACTTTGCCGAAATTCACCCTGATGATGCAGAAGAGTTGAACATTCTAGAGGGCGATAATATCCAGATAACTACTCAGACCGGGGAACTGGAGACAACAGCCAAGATAACCGACAGGGTTGCTCGAGGTTCTGTGTTTTTGCCGTTGATAACACAAGGCGCACCCCCGCGCTTCTTGCTCAATAACGAAGACAAAAGTTCGCTGATACGGGGAGCAGTACCCTGCAGAGTAGATAAACTGGAGACTATTTCATTCGGAGGTGCAACCAGTGTCAGAGAAGCAAGCACAAATTGAGCATATGTCAGCAGTAAATAAACGGGGAACTGACCGAAATCCCATCACAGTGTTGCAGCAGATTCAGGCTGAGCACGGATGGCTCCCTGAGAGTGCCCTGGTGAAGGCGGCAGATGAACTGGGTGTCCAGTTAGTTAAACTTTATAGCATTGCTACATTTTATGATGGATTCCGTCTGCAGCCTTTGGGCGAACATGAAATAAGCGTCTGCACTGGTACTGCGTGTCATGTGCGGGGTGCTCCGATGGTTATCTCGGAACTGGAAAGGCACTTAGGTATTGAAGTGGGCGGGGTTACCCCCGATCGCAAATTCTCCCTGGAAACTGCACGTTGTGTTGGTTGTTGCGCTATTGCGCCAGTGGTTGTAGCTGATGGGGAATATTACGGGAAGATAACCCAGAAAGATGTGTCTGCACTGCTGGAGGATCTTGAGAAGTCGGAGAAGGTGGATACTGATGACTAGAATAAGCTCACTAAAAGATTTCTGGACCTGGAGCGATCAAGTTCAAAATGAAGATTATTCTGATAAATGCTGGTTGACAATCTGTGGAGGTACAGGATGTCAGGGTTCCGGATGCCAGAAGGTCATTGATGCTTTCCAGGATGAACTTGAGGGAGTAGATAAAGATAAAGTCGAGATGAGGGTGACCGGCTGTCACGGGTTCTGTGAGCAGGGTCCCCTGGTAGTACTGAGGCCGGAAAATATGCTTTATATTCAAGTTGAGCCTGAAGACGTGCCTGAGATACTGGAACGATCGGTTTTCAATGATGAACTGATTGACCGCTTGCTCTATGTGGAACCTGAAACCTCTGAAAAAATTGCCCTGGAGGATCAGGTGCCTTTCTATGCGCATCAGGAGAGAATTGCCTTTGAAGGTAACGGAGTTATTGATCCCACTCATTTGCAGGGATATATCGCCGTTGATGGATATTCAGCTTTAGCAAAGGTTTTGCAGGATATGACACCCGAGGATGTCATAGAGGAAATCAAGAAGGCAAATCTCAGAGGTCGAGGGGGAGCGGGATTCCCCGCCGGACTCAAATGGCAGTACTGCAGACAGGAACCTGCTGAACCGAAGTACATTATCTGTAACGCGGATGAAGGGGACCCTGGTGCCTACATGGACAGGAGTCTACTTGAGGGTAACCCTCACCTGATAATTGAAGGAATGATTATCGGTGGGTATGCCATTGGAGCTAAAGAAGGAATCATTTATGTCCGTACGGAATATCCTCGGGCTGTGAAGCATACACAGATTGCCCTGGAGCAGGCCAGAGAACATGGTTTCTTAGGAGAAAATATTCTGGGAACCGATTTTGATTTTGACTTGGAGATCATGAAGGGTTCTGGGGCTTTTGTTGCGGGTGAGTCAACGGCTTTGATGGCTTCCATTGAAGGCAGGAGTGCTCGTCCAAGACAAACCCCACCTCGTTCTACTGAGCAGGGCCTTTGGGGTAAACCTACTGTCCTGAACAATGTAGAGACATTTGGTAATGTGCCGTTTATCATAAATAAAGGTGCAGAATGGTTCAGTTCTATTGGCACAGAAGAAAGCAAGGGCACAAAAATATTCTCATTGGTCGGTAAAGTGAGGAATACTGGTCTCATTGAGGTCCCCATGGGAGTTACCCTGCGAGAGATAGTTTTCGACATCGGGGGAGGAATCCCAGATGACAAAGAAGTGAAGGCGGTTCAGACGGGAGGCCCGTCTGGAGGTTGCATTCCCAAAGACCTGCTGGATCTGTCAGTGGATTTTGAAAAACTCAGTGAGGTAGGGTCCATGATGGGGTCAGGCGGAATGGTAGTGATGGACGAGAATACCTGCATGGTAGATGTGGCCAAGTATTTCCTGGAGTTTCTTGTTGATGAATCATGTGGTAAATGCTTGCCCTGTCGAAATGGTATTCCCGAGATGCTGGAGATTCTTGAGCGCATTACCCAGGGTGAAGGACAGGAGAGCGACATCGAGCAGCTCGAGGCTCTTGCTGAGACCATTCGAAGAACGTCCCTGTGCGGTCTGGGTGATTCCGCTCCTAATCCCATTCTTTCTACACTTGAATATTTTAAAGATGAATATGAAGCCCACATTTATGAGAAGGCGTGTCCCGCCCGTGTTTGTCGGGAACTGATCAGCTATGCAATAGATAAGGAACTCTGTCGGGCCTGTGATATGTGTCGGAAAATATGTCCAGTAGATGCCATTTCAGGCACTCCGGGAGATGCTCCGTACCAACTTGATGATTCAGAATGTGTTCGATGCGGAGCTTGCAACGAAGAATGCCCATTTGATGCGATCAATATCCTGACGGGAACCGAGAGGGACGAAGATGTTTCAGCAGCATCCTGACAGTGCGGTTGAGCTTATTAATGATGGACTGCTGCTTTTGATAGAGGGGAGAAACCAGTTATGGCTAAGAAAGTAACCATTGAAATTGATGGAAGGGAGATTCAGGCTGCTGAAGGCGCTAATCTCCTGGAGACCGCTCGAGAAGCAGGTTTAGAGATTCCCGGCCTGTGCCATCATCCCCGTCTGAGCCCGACGGCTTCCTGCCGGCTTTGTGTGGTAAAAATAGATGGCAGTGAATGGCCTGCTCCAGCTTGCACCACCGAGGTTAGCGAAGGTCTGGAAGTTGTTGCCTTCGATGAGGATCTCGAATCCTGGCGCAGGCAGCTTGTTGACCTGATATTCAGCCAACATGATTGTAACTGTGTGAATTGTGATATGGCTGGAGATTGTGACCTGCAGGACATGGCGTATAGTTACGGACTTATTGGTCTGAACAGTGATAAGTTTCGGCAGGTGCACCGTGATGCCCGAAGTAAGTTCAAAAATTTCCCTACTTTTGGTTCATCCTCCGATAGAGATAAGAAGGTAGGGTCATATACCGGTGAAGCTTCTGACTGCATCCGATGCAGCTACTGTGTGGAGGCCTGCAAGATGAATCTCTATCCTGTTCTGATTATGGAAGCAGAGGAGATGGATGACCGCGAAATGCTGAAACGGCTCCATCCCGAGGATTGTATTAACTGCGAGCTTTGCTCTTATGTATGTCCTTCTCAGATAGGGCTGCCTGAATATTTGCAGCGAGCAAAGCGAATGAAAGAAGACTCTCCCGTAGTTTAAGCATGACTTATGGGAGTTGAAGGTTTTAGATGTTTGAAAGGAGGCATTTTGGATGCGCAAAGATAGCATTTGGCTGGCGGTCCTGTCCATAGCTCTGCTTCTGGTTTCTGGAGTTATAGCTCACGGGCAGGCCGAAGTTCAGTCTGAACCCCCTCTCCCCGGGATGGCCGATGATGACAATGATGAGGCCGAAACCGTCAATATTGAGGTTGATGGTTTTGATGATATGCTGAGTGTCGAGATCATCTTCGGGGAAGATGACATTGAGGGTTTCATCCGGATTGACTCAGTTGATGAAGACGAAATAAATTTCGACGATGTTCCCGAGGGAATAGCAGAAGCATTCAGAGAATCTCTGGTCAGTGCCGGGCTTATAGAGGCGGAACGACCGGTTACAGTGCTGCTGGGTGAGGCTGAAGGATATGGTGGCACCCTGACGGTTGAAGTAGCTACAGAAATCACCGCTGTTGAGGTAGTTGAGCACAGTGAAACTGAGGATCTCGCTGAGCCCGCCCTGGAACAGATTCCGCAGGACATAGTTGAGCAGCAGAATTTGCAGGTTGATGTGGCAACTGGAGCGACTGATACTAGTGAGGCGATCATAGAAGCTGTTAGGTATGCTCTGTCTGATCCGGAAGCTGACGTGACCGAAGAAGGTATGATTCTCCGAGGTGAAGGCGAGGGTTATGGAGGTCCAGTCATAGTTGACATTACGGTTGCTATTGACGATGTTTCTGTGGTGCAGCACAGTGAAACGGAAGGACTGGTCGAGCCTGCTTTGGAGGAAGTTACCCAGGCTATTGTCCAGACACAGAGCTGGGATGTTGACATTTATTCAGGTGCGACTGTAACCAGTGAGGCTATAATGGAAGCAGTCAGGAATGCATTGACCGGTGAATAAGGTGCAAGTCAACCTTTAAAATGGGATTGGGCGGGAAGCCTTCATCAGGTTTTCCGCCCAATCCAGCAAGACACACTCTCTCTCCGCAACGTATCGGATGCATCACCTGCCTTTTTGAAGACTTCGTCAAATATTCTTTGGATGTAGAACTCTTCAGCTCACAAGTCTGCTCTTTACTGCCATGAGTTCTCTTCATCAGACATTACCAGAAAACACTCATTTGGTGAGAGGACTATCTAATTATTTTTCCTGCATGACATGTTGTTAGTCATAAAAGGAATGCAGCTGTCATTGAAGAATTCTTCTATTAATACATCCTGAAAAGACAGAGTTGTGGGGGGATACTGTGTCTGGGTTTTCGTGTGTGGAAGATGAGATATTGAGAGAAATGCTGCGAGACTTTTATCGTAGGTTGGATGCCCTGGTGGGAGAAAGAGCTTCTATTCTATCATTTTGGCTGCTATCAGATGGATATTTACAGCAGCCACAGACTTATCCTCAGTACATGATTATTATTGATTCTGAATATGATCCGGCGGCACTTGATGTTCTGTTTTTCTATCTGCAGGACAAATATGGCTGGCCGTATGGGCACTACTTCGCCAATAGCTATTCAAGGCAGAACATTTTTACTCAAAAAAAGGTCCTCAAAGGTCTGAAGCCGGAAGAAACTTATCTCGATCTATCTGATATTGAAACCATATTGAACGGCAATTATGTGCCGTTGATCGATTGTCTGAACCCCCAGAAAGCAGATCGGCTCCGTAGGAGCTTTGTGAGGCTGAAACGCCAGGTGAAACTTTTGCGAGATGTTCTGGAGGTCAACAGTATTTCTGATGTAATACAGGACTATGAAGAGGTGCCGGTGGGAAAACATCATTCGGGTTTGAACCGGCTGAGCAGATGCGAGTTTTACCGCAAAAGAGGTCAGGCTCCGACCCGGTCAACCCCAATCCTGAATGAGTTAAGAAGGTCTATCAATCATTACGCAGCCCGGGGACGGCCCCAGAAGCACCTTCTTTACGGGAGAATCAACGGAAGTGGTAAGAGCCAATATTTATATCACTTGATGGGGCATCTATACAGTATAGGGCATCCTTTTGTTTACAAAGAGATGTTCTATTTTCACTACTTCAAACACCAGCAGAAGAAAGGGAGCGGTCCAGATTCTACCCTATACCGCCTGATGCAGGAACAGGAAGCTGAGCCAGAGACAACGACCCGATGGCTGGCTGAAGTCGCGCAGAGAATAACCCGAAAAACAGGACGAAAACCGGTGCTCCTGGTTGATGAAGATGATCTGGCGTCGTGGTCCCGCTTGGACGATCACTTTATTGTAGCCACGGATAAGGAGCTGCCCTCTTATGGGGATGGCAGGTGGAGGATTTATGATATCCTGACCGATGCTCCGCTCGATGAAAGATACGTTGCCTGTGCGCCTGCGGATGAGCTGGTATCGGCGGATTTAGATCAGACATTCGGTGTTGAACAATACCGGGAGGTTCTCATGGAAATAGCCAGCTACAGTCACATTCCTCATTTTTACTACCTGAAAAGACCATCAATATTTCATGCTAAAAGATTGTTGTCCCTGTGTCTGATGGAGGCAGTGAAGAGATACCTGGCAGGCGGGGCACTATCCCTTCGTCTGTCGGATGTGTGAAAATGGGGTCCATATCACTGGTCAAAATTTATTCGAAGAGATGTACGAAATGTTGATTTTCACTGCGAATATATCGTTTTTGATGGTCACCGCCTGATGATTGAGCCTTACTGTGAACTTGATGCGGGCAGACTCATCTCTGCAAACGCTGCATTGACAAAACACCTAAAGGAGTAATCATTTCGGACAGCCTCACCTTAAATGCTGATCTATGAACATGGTGCAGCCCGAAAAACTCGCTGTGGTGGTGAAGTCTGGTCGAACAATATCCCTACAAGAAGTTTTAAAATGTTTGGTGGGTATTAAACTGACCAGTTCAGCCACTATCTCTCCTGAGCGTATAGTTGAATCGCACATCCTGTGAACTTAAGCATGTATGTGGCATAACATAAGTTGAAATGATGTATTGTTTGTAGTTGGCCGTGATTGCTCAGCAGAGGGGAAGATGTTTTTGTCTGTTTACCTTGATAATGCCGCCACTTCATTCCAAAAACCCGATGAGGTGCTTGAGGCAGTAAAAGACTATATGCGACATGTGGGGGTCAGTGCCGGGCGTGGCACATATCGTAAGGCCCAGCAGGCTGAAGAGATACTAAATGCTGCACGAACTGCTCTTGCAGAACTTTTGGGTGTTGATGATGCCAGCCGTATTATTTTTACTTCATGCGCAACAGAATCAATTAATTTAGCTTTGGTAGGAGTGCTGCAAAGAGGGGACCATGTCATCACCAGTGCCATGGAGCATAATGCTGTCTGGCGTACTCTCAAGGCTCTTGAGCGTGCCAGGGTGATCAGCATATCAACAGTACCACACCAAGAAGATGGTAGTATGCTTGTTGATCGGATCCCAAAGTTGCTCAGGAAAAACACGAGATTATTTGTCACGACTCACGCATCCAACGTATCCGGAACTATCATGCCTATATCTCCTCTCAGCAGGATAGCGAAAAGGCACGGAGCCCTATTATTGGTGGATGCCGCCCAGACTGCTGGTTCGGTGGTAGTGGATGTAAAGAAAATGGGTATAGACATGCTGGCTTTCACCGGTCACAAGGGCCTGATGGGCCCGCAGGGAACCGGAGGACTTTATATTGACAGAGATATATACCTCAGGCCTCACCGTTACGGGGGAAGCGGTCTGGAGTCGGCGCTTGACCATCAGCCTGATTCTCTGCCACACAGACACGAAGCTGGTACTGTAAACGGTCCGGGAATCGCTGGTCTCAGGGATGCAGTTGAATTCATCACCGGGAAGGGAGTAGAGAATATTAACCAAAAGGAAACAGAGCTGCTGGCGTATGCTCTGGATAAGTTTCCCAGGCATGAGGCGCTGCATGTGTATGGCCCTGCAGATCCCGAACGACGGGTTGGGATTGTGACCTTCAATATTGAGGGCATCAGACCGGAAGAGACGGCCTATTTTCTGGACGAAATGTTCGAAGTTATGGTGCGGGCCGGCCTACATTGTTCTCCGCAGGCTCATCGAGTTATAGGGACCTACCCGGAGGGGGCGGTCCGAATGAGCATTGGATACTTCAACACCCAGCAGGATATCGATGCACTCATGGATGGTATTTACATGTTGTTAGAGCAAATTTGAAGACATTTTTGTCGTCGGAAAGCAGCGCATTCGGTACTCTCAGAAATCTCTAAGACACAAGCTCACAGTGTGATACTGTAATTGTTTTGCTGAAGGCCAGACACACAATCTACAGTGACTGTCTGATTGCCCAGCATTTTAAGCCTCCAATACAAATAGACTTCAGGAAAATGATTGATTCTTGCAGGTATTAACAGGCATACAGCTGAATATAGAAACTACGGTACTGACTTTTATGTGGCCGGTAGCCATGGAGGGTATAAGCTCGGGCACAGACTCACTGTGGCTGCGGGATGGATACCCTGAAGGAGGGGTATGATGATAGCTTCTCACTATCCTGCCATCGTCCATTATGCTGATCTCATAGGCCTATTGTCCCTGATTCTGTGTTTAATATTTGCAATCCTGCTTGCTCGCCATGAGCGAGAGGTTCACAGGTTGACGAGTGCTGGCCTGCAGGATGATAAATCATCAGATGAGGGAGGAACTCAGGCCAGCCATACCATGCAGCGCATGGGTGAGACAGAATGGGATGAATTGACCTGGGAAGAGAAAATGAGCTATGAGAAAAAGCGCAAACAGCTCAACTGGACGGCAGTTGTGTTTGGAGCACTGACGTTTGTGAGTATTTTCGGAGTTAGTTATGCCAACCTGGTTTTAGATGTAGATGGAATTCTTTCACTGCCAGTTTTAATTATTGCTGGAGCCCTGATTTTACTTTTGGGAGGCTATTTGGTCTGGAATTACAAAAAGCAGTGGCAGGAAGTTGATGCGCCAGAAAAAGCGATGCAAACCTCGGTTCACAAAAGTTCTTTCGGACAATGGATCGCTATTGTAGTAGTTGTTTTTATTCTGGGAGGCTTATTAGGAGCACAGGCGCTACCAGCGGTATTGATTATTGTTGCCGTCATTTTCTACTTTTTTATATTGAAGGATTCGGGGAATACGACAGAATAGTCGATCAACCCAGACGTGTGGAGTGGTTATCAGTGCTGACACATGAACAGGTTGCTGACATGAACCCACAGATGCTGCGGTCAGAAATAGCTGCGGGAAACTATCAAGGAACCACTGAGGGGCTGGCTCCGGGGTACATGCAAGCCAATCTGGTGATTCTTCCAGAAAAGCTCGCCTTCGAATTTTTGCTTTTCTGTCAGCGAAATCCAGGCGCCTGTCCAGTACTGGAGGTTTGTGAACCCGGTCATTTTGAAACCCGCGCTGTGGCCGAGGCTGATATTCGCACCGATTTTCCTCGATACCGGATTTACCAAAGAGGCGTTTGTATTGATGAACCAACTGACATTACCGAATACTGTCGGGATGATCTGGTGACTTTCCTGCTGGGTTGCAGTTTCAGTATGGAGGAGGCTTTGCTGAGGGCAGGATTACCGCTCCGTCATCGTGCTGCTGGTCGTTCGGTGCCGATTTACCGTACAAATATAGATTGTAGTCCTGCTGGATTGTTCAGAGGACATATGGTAGTTACCATGCGTCCGTTTCCGGGTCATCTGGTTTCACTAGCGGTGCAAGTCATGAGCAGATTTCCGCAGGCACATGGAGCCCCGGTTCATGTAGGGGAACCCCAGGAAATTGGTATAGTAGACCTAGATGAGGTGATGTTTGGTGAGCCGCCGGTAACAGAGCCTGGAGATGTCTTTTTATTTACCCCCTGCGGAGTTACCCCTCAGCTGGCCGCAATGCACAGTGAGCCTGAATTGATGATATCCCATTATCCCGCTCACATGTTAGTTTGTGATGTGAAAAGTCAGGACCTGACCGCTTCATAAACACAAACTGCCGCCCTAAAAAACAACTCTTGGTGGGTGTGTATTAACTGAGGACAAAGATCAACAAGAATCCCTTAGCACAGCCAAATGGTTCATTCAGGGTTTTAAAATTTTATTGCATACAGAAACTATATTCATGAATATGGCTCAATTCTTTGTCCCTTGTAGCCGGGTTGACGTATTTTTAGTTAAGATCTGTAGGAGATATCGGACAAGTATCGAATAAGAATTAAAATCACCTGCATATATCGAGCTGTTAAAACAGATGGATTACAGGAGGGTTGGTATGGTTACTGCCTACAGTGGGATGAAAATTATTAAAGGAGACGAAAATGAACCTATACCGGAAGGTGTCATACTGGTTGAAGATGGTGAGATAAAACTGGTTGACCAGTATTCGAATATCGAAATACCGGCAGATGCGGAAATTGTCGACCTTACTGGTAAGGTTGTGATGCCGGGAATAATCGACTGTCATATCCACTCGCTGATGGATGCATCACCAGACCCCATATCAGAAGTGATGCAGCAGCCTGATGCAATGTCAGTACTAAGGGGAGCCGACCACCTCAGGGCAACAGTTGAATCTGGTGTTACATACGTGCGGGACCTGGGCGGAGTCAATTATGCAGAGATGTCTCTGCAGCAGGCATCTGATGAGGGATTGATCCAGGGCCCCAGGATGCAGGTTTGTGGGCGGGTGATCACCATGACCGGGGGTCATGGGCACCCCATGGGTCGGGAGGCAGATGCCGAAGATGAAGTTCGCAAGGCAGCCCGAGAACAGCTGAAGGCCGGTGCGGACATCATCAAATTAATGGCAACCGGTGGTGTTCTGACTCCAGGAGTGGAGCCAGGAGCTTCGCAGCTTTCCGAAAAGGAGATGCGTGCAGCAGTTGAGGAGGCAGGTAATGCAGGAAAGCGTACTGCGGCTCATGCACAGGGAGCAGAAGGGATAAAAAACGCTCTACGTGCCGGTGTGGACTCCATTGAGCATGGTCTGTTCCTGGATGAGGAGGCGGTACAGCTGATGAAAGAGAAGGATGCCTGGCTGGTACCAACCCTTGCTGCCACTCACTGGATTATACAGGCCGGGACCGAAGGAGGTATACCTCCCTATGCCGTAAAAAAGGCTGAGGATGCCCAAAAGAGTCATCGCAAAAGTTTTCAGATGGCTCTCGAAGCTGGGGTGAAGATAGCCATGGGAACTGATGCTGGGACTCCTTTCAACCAACATGGGGAAAACATCCAGGAGCTGGAGCTTATGGTTCGTGCGGGAATGAACCCGTTGGAGGCAATACGCTCAGCAACTTCACAGGCGGCAAAACTGCTAGGGGTCAGTGACCATGTAGGAACTCTATCTGCAGGTAAGCGTGCTGATCTCTTGGTGCTTGATGATGATCCGCTGGCTGACATTCAGAATATGTACCACGTGAACAGAGTATACAAGGACGGAAAATTAATGTATTGAGGTATAACCACTGAAAATCAATTATATAAAACCGCAGGGCTGAATATTTGTCCCTGCGGTTTGCGCTGATCATGCTCTCCAACTAATTTGTCTCATCAATGAATATCTTTACCTTCATATTCTTCACGCAAATATTTAAGGACATCGGGATCTATCATCCCGTCCTTCTGCATGCGCATCTCGAAATTTTCCTGTGCTACCCAATCGTCGAGAGCTTTACTGGCATCCTGTCCAAAATCGGTGCTGTCTGTGTCAACCTTGTAGCCCAGGGCAGCCAGGTGTTCTTTAGTTTCCTGGGCCACATCTCCCTGCAGGACAAGCATCATATCAGGATCGGGTTGTTCAAAGTAGAGGTAGAATAGATTCAAAAGTCTGGACAATTTGTCGATAGGAGCAGGGTGGTCATCTACACGCAGATCAATGTAGCGATCTGTTGTTCCCCCGTAGCTACCTTCTTCACGAACAACCAACAG
>CAZRFK010000031.1:12326-20204 GCA_964599275.1 uncultured Clostridia bacterium | reverse complement strand
AAATCCAGCAACCAATAGCAGGACGGCTCCAGCACCAATTTTGCCCACATCAGCCCATTTCAAGATATTCTCAGTTTCCCGGTAGATCAAATTTTGACCAATTGTAGCTAACAACCACAACATTACCAGGAGTCCTCCTCCGAAGTTGTTTCCCCAAGAAGGCCCCACAATCAGCGTGAGAATTAAAAACAGGAAGCAAATTCCGAAGACAGACTCCGTAGTTCGTCCGCGCTCCAGAGTAAAGTCGAACACTTCCAACCTATCAATCAACACAGTGAGGATCACAACTGCCCCCAAAAAGATGCCCAAAAATTCATTACCCATGCCGTAATAACGAGCACCAGCTGCTGGACAATAACCAAGGGGCGACATCAGCGCCAATTTTCCGCCAGTTACCTGATCAGCAGATATAAAAATTACAGTCAGCCAACATACACCAAGCACTGCAGGTTTGAGCCCCCACAATCGATACATACTCTGCGCCAACACCAGCATCACAAACCAGGACATCAAAAATCCTACCCACGGTAAATTCACATTGCCCAGTACATGTTGTAGAGCCGGCGTCAACACTGCCGCTGGCGGAAGCAGTGCAGCAGCTGCAAGATTTTTGACAGCCAGAGGGTACCATCTGGGCCACCAATGTAAGCAACAGAACATTCCCACAATCACTATTACCACATATGCCGCCAGTCCCTGTGCCAGAGGCACCCGCAGCCCAGACGCGCTGCTGACTTTTTCATCCAAATGCTGCAAGACCGCGAATGCTTCCTGACTGCGGTCTGGTGCAATTCCTATGATCCTTCCACCCCCAACGACTTCAACCGCTGAGTGTGCAGCAAGCAGAGTACTTCCTATATCCTCTAGGGAAATGATACCAGGTCTTCGTGTTGTGCTGCTGCTGAGAAGGGCCTTAGAATCTGTTGCAGCCATGATTATGCCCATACCGCTTCTGGATAACTGGTTGGGGTCAACTACCAAAATGGGTCCCCATCCTTCTGACAGCAACCTGCCGACAAGGTCGTTCATACCATCCAACGAACGCCTTATCACCGTTTGTCTGTAATGGTTCGGCAGCCAAGTCCCTTGTTCTGTCACAGCGGTGAACTCGCCGATCTGCATAACCGCCAACCCCAGATCAGAAGAAAGCGAATTCAATAAATTCACTGAACGCCCCCAATCGGTTCTTTTTCCACCGGGCAGTGCAAAATCTTCGGTGCATTCCTGCAGTGAGAAATAATGGTCAACAGTTCCGGTACTATCTGCTGCTGGAATAAATCCTGAATTATCAAATGCAGAGGCCGACAAAAACGCGGTTTCAGTACCGGCACCCCTGAACCCCGTTCCCAATCTGCCCACCTCAACATGCCAATTCAATGACTCCTGGTTTTTTTTCAGGCGAGGATAATCCACTATTACTGCTCCACCTGAAGGGAGTTGCCGTTCATACCATGAGGATATTGTGGTTTCAGTTGAGGGACCCGCATCGCCCCATGGCGGTGCACCCCTGTCGGCAATTATGGGATCTCGCACCCCAAGTGCCGGAGCGCCAGCTGAAAGAGTAATCATTTTATCGACCGGAGACTGACCGCCAGCTGTCTGTACATTCAACAGGGCCAACGACCAGTTGAAATTCTCGCTGTCTATCCAGGAAGGTTTCGATTCCCCGAACAATACATCGCCCAAACCCCGCGCCACAAGCAGAAGGGCTGGTTGTTCTTCACTCACAATGCTGTGAGTGGAAGCAGCGCAGACTTCTGCATCCGAAAGAGGCACTATTTCTGAGGTCGCTGCCAGGGGGCGCCAGGAAGTGAAATGACTACCAGCAGCAGCAACGATAATCAGGAATGCCAAGAAGGCAGCTGCTTTATGAATATGATCTGTAAGTTGCAATTACTGTTCCTCCTGAAATTGTGCCATAATATCTGAGTAGAATTCCTCCCATTTTTGTGCCACCTCATCCCACGAGGGCTTCTGTTGTGCTCGCGACAGGGCGTTGGCCGCCATCTTCAGCCTGATCTGGGGATTCAGCAGGGCAAATAGCATTGTCTGGGCCAGCGCCTGCGGATTATCGGGAGGAATCAGCCAACCAGTTTCCCGGTCACCTACCAATTCAGTCAAACCTCCTGTGCGGCTGGCGATAACTGGAAGACCATGAGCTGCTGCCTCACTCACCACCAATCCAGCACCCTCACAACGCGATGGCAAAATCAGCACCCGGGAGCGGCGGTAGTACGGTGCGACGTCATCCTGCCAGCCGTGAAACTGAATATGCTCAGCAGCTTCTTCTTGTATCAGGCGTTTTTTAAGCGAAGCTTTTTTGGGTCCATCACCCACAATGTCAAGGCGCCAGTTTATCGAAGCAGGTGAAATCTGGGACAAAATAACGGCTGCGTCAAGTAATATATCAACCCCTTTTTCCCGGGATAGTCTTCCTACATACAGGAATGTAACATCTGAGGATATATTTACATCGATGGACTTGTTTACTCGTGGGGTCGGCCAGCCATTGGGTATTACTTCAACAGCATCTGTTCCAGCGTTAATTTCCCAACTCTGAGCTACAGCCCGGGATACAGCACATATTCGAATATTAGGTTCTCTACGAAGATATGCTGCTGCCGTTCGTTGGGGCAGTGATGGCTGCAGCATATTATGCATGGTGACAACTATCGGAGGGCTCTCTCTGGACAATCGCGATGCAAAAGCGGCAGCAATTCCCATGGATAGCCCATGAGCATGGCACAGGTCCGGCTGCTGTTCATCAATTATCTGCGCTAGACGCGGTACATACTGTACCATCATCACCGGCGATGCGGCACCAGTGAGTCGATACACAGCAATCTTGCTGTCGTCTAAAGCCGTCTTCAATTCGATGCAGATGTCTTCGGGGGCAGCAATGCTGATGGACGGCCTATCTGCAGAAAAATGCCTCATCACTTCTGTCACATGGGTGAGCATTCCCCCTGCACACGGTCTTACTGCCCATAAAACCTGATTACAAGTCTTCATCATACCTTTAGAATGCTACAGTGAGCAGAGGATATACCCATCAGCAAAAATGTGTCATGCAACTCCATTCAAGTCGAAGGGCAGTAGAGTGTTGGCCATCTGCACCTGCAATCTCTGATCAAAAAAACCCAGCCGGGTCAGGAGCAACCTTTCCAGCTGGGTTTTTACACAGAGTTGTAGCAGTGAACTATAATCTGAGAATGTTAACGAACTCCGCAGCCGTCAAAGCGCAGCACCTGACCGGGCAGAGCATTTTTTATGGCCTCATCATCAGAAACTACTGTGGTGCCGTTGACCAGCACCTTTTTAAACCCGACCGCGCCATCCGCAGGGTTATCAACAGTGCTCTTATCCCCCACTTCACCCTCATCAAAGATCACCAGGTCAGCCCAGTATCCTTCCCTGAGCAGTCCGCGCCGGGTCAACTGCAGCCGGTCTGCCGGCATACCAGTCATCTTATGAACCGCATCCTCCATTGTCATCAGGTGCTTCTGCCGAACATAACGCCCGAGAACGCGAGCAAACGTCCCGAAATTTCGTGGATGATTGCCGAGTTCGTCGTTCTCACATGGATCTGCTACTATGCCATCGCTCCCCACCATAGCGTAATCGTGCTCCAGGAAAGCCTGGACATCATTTTCATCCATGATTCCTGCGGTATACACGCGCATCTGGTTTCTCTCCAGAATATCCAGCCAAGCACTGAAACGATCGTCGGCACCGTCGGCTGCCTCACTGAGGGACAGCCCCTCCAGCTCATCAGTACATTTGGCCCACACAATACCGGTCTGTCCTATGGAGCGGGCGCGAACTGGATTCTCCTGTCCCCACTGCTTAAACTCCTTCAGGACTTCCGCTCGGCGACATTCATCGCGCAGGCATTCCAACTGCTCCTGTCGGCTCATCTGGGCATATTCTTCCGGCAGCAGCCGGGAGGCCGAGGACAAAGCGGTAAAGGTATAGGGGTAAACATCACTGTGGACATCAATTCCTTGGCGGCGGGCCGTCTCCATCATGCGGTTTATCATGTCCGCCTGTCCCCAGTTATTCTTTCCGCAGACTTTCAAATGCGTCAGCTGAACGGGGATGTCATTGGCCGCACCGGCCTCGAACAGCTCATTGATAGATTCTACAATGTCAACATCCTGGTTCTTTATGTGCGATGTGTAAAGCAGTCCATACGGGGATAACGCAGAAAGCAGGCTGCACACTTCCTCATCACTTGCGTAACTTCCAGGCGGATAACGACGCCCAGTTGATACCCCCACTGCTCCCTGCTCAATCGATTCACGGAGCAATTTCTGCTGTTTTTCGATCTGCTGTGCATCAGCAGGAACATCTTCGGTTCCCAATACCGCGGCCCTGAGATTACCCTGACCAACGAAAGTAGCGAAATTGATGCCTATCTTTCTGTTTTCCACCTGGTCCAGGTATCCATTCATATTGGTCCAGTCAAACTGAACTGAATCCTGCTGATCGCTGTAACGCTCGGCCAACCTTTTCTGTATTTTTTCGCTCAGGGGCGCCAGTGAACTGCCACAGTTACCGCCTGCCACTGTCGTTACTCCCTGGGTCACATAATTCACCGCATAAGGACGCTGAAGAATATTTCTATCGGCGTGGGTATGGATATCTATAAAGCCTGGTGCAATCACCAGGTCCTCCGCGTCTATGGTCTGCCTCCCCTGCATCTGACCTGTCTGCCGTTTCACTGACACTATTTTGCCGTTGTCTATACCCAGTTCGCCAACAAAACCAGCTGCTCCTGTTCCGTCAACAATGTAGCCTCCACTGACAACCAGATCCAACACCCGATATCATCCTCTCATCTGCGAACCGACGCTGAGATATCTATTCCTTCTCTTCAGCCCTCGCTTTAATAGCTTGAAGCATCTGCTCACAGTTTTCGGTGACAGCTTTTTCCACCATGGGGTCCAGAGCCGCAGAGAGAACAGGTATTCCGAGACTGGCTTCCACACTAAGGGCTATCTTGCATCCTCCTTCGCCATCATCAGCAAACGACCACCGCCCGGTGAAGGTCTTCAGATCTCCTTCAGTCTGTTCAAAAGTGATGAGAAGATTTTCATCATCAAATTCATCCCGTTCTACCCACTCGATGGGACGCCCCTGAAACTGAGACTTCCATCGGGTGAGTGTCCAGTCCTCTCCCTGATCTTCCACCGTCACATCTTCCACATCGGACATAAACTCGGGAAACTGCTCCATTTCACTCGCAATTTTATAGCAAGTCTCAGGGTTGGCACCTACATCAACTGAAACTTTGACTTCTGCCACTGTTCTTCCTCCTCTTGATTGTATCCTCAGGTAAGTTGGCTTTTGGTGTCAGAAACCGTCTGCTCAATAATGTCCATTCCTCGTTCCAGCTTTTCAACAGGAATGGTAAGCGGCGGTGCTATTCGCATTACGCTCCAGTTCATCAGACTGGGGATGACCAGAACACCTCGTTCAAACAATTGCATCAACACGGTCAATCCTCCTGCCGGTTGAGTGAACTTCACACCCTGCAGCAGTCCTTTACCGCTGATGTCAGATATAACTTCGGGATGATCGGAGATCAGTTTTAACAACCGCTCCCGGACAATCTCACCCTTTTCGGCTGCCTCTTGGGCCAGATTTTCTTCAACCAGCACATCCAGAAATGCTGTTGCCGCAGCACAGGCCAGAGGATTTCCCCCCGTGGTGCTTGAGTGAACCCAGGGATGCTCATCGAAGATATCGAATACTTCCGGTCTGGCAATACATGCCCCCACCGGCATTATGCCGCCGCCCAATCCTTTTGCCAGAGTCATAATATCGGGAACGACGCCATAATGTTCACAGGCAAAATTCTTCCCAGTTCTCCCCAGGCCCGTCTGGATCTCATCCAGTATCAGCAGCGCCCCTGCCTCACTGCAAATTTCTCTGACTTGAGCAAGATAATCATCGTCCGGGGCTACTGCTCCAGCTTCTCCCTGGATCGGCTCCAGAATAACCGCAGCCGTTTTCTGATCAACTGCTTCATCCATGGCCTCAATATCCCCGAAGGGTGCATGGGCGAACCCAGGTACCAAGGGCTCAAAGGGTTCACGGTAATCCCCCTTGCCGGTCGCCGACAATGCCCCCATTGTTTTGCCGTGGAAACCATGTTCAGCAGCCACTATATTCTCCCTATCCGTATGAGCTCTGGCCATCTTCAGAGCAACTTCAACAGCCTCAGCTCCGGTGGCACAGAAAAATGATCTCGACAGTTCTCCGGGGGTCAATTCAGCAAGCCTCCCGGCTAACTCGACTTCTCCAGCCGAAAGCATGGTTCTGGTTGACAACGCCAGGCGACTCATTTGGTCCTGCACCGCCTCCAATATGCGGGGATGTCGATGTCCCGCATTCATCACCGCATATCCTGCACACAAGTCTATGAATTCTCGTCCCTCAGTATCAACAACCTTGCTGCCCTCAGCAAACCACTCGACATTGGTCATCCCCATGAGTCGGTAAATTCTGGCACGTCCGGGGTTCACATATTCAGCCAGCCCATCGAGCAAAACATCCGGATCTGGCAGATTCTCGTCATCACCTTCTGGTTTGAAAGAGTTGGTCATAAAAAACACCTCGTTTCTTTTTTGTTGAGCACGCACCAACTGACGTGTAGGATTTACACATTTTTAACTGCTCTGTATGTAGAGTGTTCAACTTCCAGTCGGAAAAACCCTTTACTACTATCACAAATATATATCTTCTGACCTGAAGACAAAACATAATAAAGATGTTAAAATGTCTATTGCCTACTATGTTAATTAATTCACAGAGAATATTAACTGATTACGATTCTGACATCAGGAAGGAGCTATTTTCGTGAGCAAACACTTGCTGACCGGCAATGAATCTATTGCTCTCGGGGCTCATCTGGCAAAGACAGATGTAGCCGCTGGATATCCCGGAACTCCAAGCACTGAGATCATCGAGAGCATTGTTGACGAGGGTTACCCGGATATCTACGCTGAATGGGCGCCCAATGAAAAGGTGGCTTTGGAGGTTGCCATCGGTGCGTCTCTTTCCGGCGTCCGCGCCATGGCCTGCATGAAACATGTGGGTGTAAACGTGGCAGCCGATCCCCTCATGACAGTGACGTATATGGGGGTTAAAGGTGGGCTGGTAATTGTCACAGCAGATGACCCGGGTATGCACAGTTCGCAAAATGAGCAGGACAATCGAAACTATGCGCGGTTTGCCAAGGTTCCCATGCTAGAACCCAGCGACAGCCAGGAAGCCTGCGATATGATCGCTGAGGCATTTGCTATATCGGAAGAATTCGACACACCAGTATTTTTGCGCTCTACAACCCGCATCTCCCATTCCAAAGGGATAGTTGAAGCAGAAGCTGAGGCTGTCAATAAGGTCGAACCCGGTTTTGAACCTGACCCGCAAAAACTGGTCATGATTCCCGCTCACGCCCGCAAGCGCCATCCTGAAGTTCTCAAAAGGTTGGATGAGCTGCGAAAGCTCGCTGGTCGAGCTCATAAAGAGCCGTGGAATATCAACCGAATTGAATGGCGCAGCCGGGACCTGGGAATTATCACCGGAGGAATAGCTTATCAGTACGTTCGGGAAGCGCTGCCTGACGCCAGCATCTTCAAACTGGGGATGAGCTATCCGCTGCCCATTGAGGAGATCGCCTCATTCGTCGATAAGGTAGATCGGGCGTACGTGGTTGAGGAACTGGATCCGTTCTGGGAAACAGAACTAAAAGCTGCAGGCATAAACATAGGCGGGAAAGACTACCTGCCTTCGGCTGGAGAGCTGACTCCAGACATAGTACGCAGTTCGATTGAAATTTCAGAAACTCAAGAGTCTGACCTCGAAGAAGAA
>CAZRFK010000031.1:0-12226 GCA_964599275.1 uncultured Clostridia bacterium | reverse complement strand
CTCGAAGAAGAAAAAGAACAGTTGAAACCTGCAGAGGATATTCCCGCGCGGCCGCCCATGCTGTGTCCGGGATGTCCCCACCGTGGAGTCTTTTTCGCTCTGAGTGAACTGGATCTGACAGTTAGCGGAGATATAGGATGTTATACTCTGGGAGTGATGCCCCCATTGTCTTCAATCGATACTACCACCTGCATGGGCGCAAGTATCGGACATGCGCTGGGCATCGAAAAATCTCTCGGCGAAAATGCCCCCGATACAGTAGCTGTGATAGGGGACTCGACATTCATGCACTCTGGTATGACCGGACTGGCAGATGTAGTTTACAATCAGGGTGACGTCACCACCATTATCCTGGATAACCGGACCACAGCGATGACCGGTCATCAGGGTAATCCCTCGTCTGGCTACAACGCACGCCAGGAGGAAGCCCCCCGCATAGATTTTGTCAAACTGGCAGAGGGGCTCTGCGTGGAAGATGTACACCGCGTCGACCCATATAATCTCGAAGAAGTCAGAGACGCTGTAGAAAAAGCTGAGGCCTTTTCCGGACCATCAGTGGTGGTTTCGGACCGTCCCTGCATACTGCTGGATAGAGATTCACAGGAGCCGCCGCTTCAGATTTCCGACGAATGCACCAACTGCGGAATGTGTATACAACTGGGCTGTCCATCTCTGTATCGAGAGGACGCCAAAGTGGCCATTAACCAGGTAACCTGCACCGGATGCGGGATGTGTGCTCAGCTTTGTCACTTTTCAGCTATAAAGGGAAGGGATGATAACTGATGACTGACGTCCTTACTAGATCTTGCCAGGATATAGTTGTTGCAGGTGTAGGTGGTCAGGGCGTTTTAGTTGCCACTGATGTCATTGCCAACTCCTTTATGTCAGCTGGCTACGACGCGAAAAAATCCGAAGTGCACGGTATGGCGCAGCGTGGGGGCTCGGTCATAAGTCACGTCCGAGCGGCATCGGAGGTTCATTCTCCACTTATCCTGGCCGGAGAAGCTGACGCAGTTATAGCACTGGAGAAACTGGAGGCCCTGAGGTATGCCCACATGGTGCGCACCGATGGACTGATCATATACAATACACAGCAGATACCTCCAGTCAGCGTTTCACTGCAGCAGGATACCTATCCTGACGACATCGAGGAGCGACTGAATCAGTATACACCCCATCTGGTGCCCATTCCTGCTCTTGATATAGCCCAGGAGCTGGGCAACCCACGGGTGGCCAATACGGTACTGCTGGGAGCTGCTGCCAGGTTCACCGATATCGAAAAAGACGATTGGGTTGAGTCGCTGTTGGCCCGCGTACCTAAACAGACTCACGAGGTTAACAAAGAGGCATTTAAAAAAGGGTTGAGATTGGCTCAAGAAAGCAAGCTGGTCTAGTGTAGGTAAATTCATCAGCCACCAGGGGAATTAGCCCCTGGTGGCCTGTGAACCAATTTCCATCATTCCCTCAGATTCACCTTCATCTGTTTAACCTCCAGACCAGGAATCTTTTCCAGCTGTTCCAGCAGGTCCAGTTTCTCGGTTTGCGACGAGTAGTCCACATAAAAATTGATCTGAACCTCCTCATCCCCATGTGGAGTCAGGCGGACCCCCACGATATTGAGCTCCAGTTCGCCCAGAACACTTCCAATCTGCCCCAGCAAACCCGGACGGTCGCGGGCAATCAGAGAAACCTCACCCTTGCTACGCTGCAAAGCCAGATAATGCTCCATCTGACTCATAAGACTCAAAGCAATGAGGGTAAGAACTGAAGCGAAGGCAGCATAAACGTATAAACCCGCTCCCGCAGCAAGCCCCAGGGCTGCGGATATCCATAAACTAGCTGCAGTAGTCAATCCTCGCACTGTTGCTCCTTCACGCATGATTGTACCGGCGCCCAAAAAACCTATTCCACTGACTACCTGGGCAGCAATGCGGGCCGGATCACTCTGCAGCTTATCAGCAAAACTGAGCGATACATGCTGCGATACTATCATTACCAGAGCAGATCCCACACACACCAGAATATGCGTCCTCAGCCCGGCTGGACGATCATGCAGCTCGCGTTCAAACCCAATAATCCCCCCGAGCACCATGGCCACCAGCAGGCGAATGATATTTTCGGTTGCGTAAGTTCCGGGCATTCCCCCACCACCTCCTGACTCGCGAAAAAACCCGACAAGTTGACCTGGTCTCTATTTCATTTTATGTACAATAACATACACGAGACCAAAAACCTCGAAATCAGCTGTCTACCCTCTGAACCAGCCTGTCAGCATTGATGTTGCCTCCTGAAAGTACAATCCCCACTTTCTGGTTGGCAAATTTATCCCGCATTCTCCAGGCAGCTGCTGTAGAAGAAGCCCCCGCTCCCTCTGCTACCAGATGGGTCATTTCAAGAAGAAAACGGATCCCCTGACGCATCTCTTCATCTGACACCAGCACAAAATCGTCAAGCAAATCCTCCAGCATCTTGGAGGGCAGTTCAAACGCCACTCTGGTCGCCAATCCCTCAGCAAAGGTGTTAATTTTTGGTCTCTCCAGCAGCTTACCCTGTCGCCAGGACTGATAAACAGCATCTGCTCCTTCAGCCTGTACACCTATCAATTCAATGTCAGGATTGACTGTCTTGGCCACCAACCCGCCGCCACAGGCACCGCTTCCACCTCCCACAGGGATCAAAAGGACATCCAAGTCGGGGGTTTCCTCCAAAAGCTCCAGAACAGCTGTACCCACCCCAGCTATGAGGTACGGTTCATTGGCGGTATGGACGCAGTAATATCCTTCCTCTTCGGCTCTTTCCTGTGCCATTTCCCGGGCCTCATCGTAGTCCTCCCCGGCGGTTACTACTTCGGCTCCCATGATTTCTATCGCTTTGACTTTGAGTGGTTCAGTGTCCTCGGGAACATGTACAATAACTGGAACGTCGAAGAGGCTCCCCGCATAAGCTATAGATTGCCCGTGATTCCCTGAAGACGCCGTTATTACCCCTCGCTCGGCGAATTCTTGTGGTAATATAGACATCAGATTGACTCCACCGCGCACCTTGAAGGCTCCTGTAGGCTGAAGATTTTCGCATTTTACAAACGCATTAAATCCAAAAGCATCGTCCAACATCGGTGATTGAAAAATAGGGGTAGGCCGCAGATATGGCTTAATTCTTTTTCTTGCTAAAAGAACATCATGAAATGACGGTGGGGTTGTCTTATCGTGTATATCTATCACATTTTCACTCCTTACGTTGATCGACAAATTCGCAAGTCAGATGGAATATTGTAGCAAGAGACCGGTTATCCATCACATTTGACTACTCTTATTAATTTAAACACCTACCAACCCCACTCCTCCAACTCATACTGGTAAAAATTTTTCAATTAGAAAAATACCCCCTGAAGTCATCCCCATTTTGGGGTAGAATTGACATGATCAGTATTCATGTTGAAAACTTATGGATGAGGTGAACGAGTTGGATAGTGATCTGGATGGAACTGAAAAGTGCTCTCTTTGTGGAAACCACACTAAAACTTTAAAACCTCAACCCCCTGATAGAGAAAGAGGGCCCTATCTGCACTGTCACAGGTGTGATCTCATTTTTCTGCCCAATGATCAAATTTTACCCCCATATGAGGAGAAACAGCGGTACATGGAGCATGACAACACCCATGAGAATGAAGGTTACGTGCAGATGTTCGAGGATTTTATTTCCGAAACGGTGCTGCCATTTTGTCAGGAAGGAAAAGCTCTAGATTTCGGCTGCGGGCCTGGACCAGTATTAGCTGACCTGCTGAAGAAGCGAGGGTTCTCAGTTGACATTTACGATCCATTCTTTTTCCCCAACGACAGATACCGCAATGAAACCTATGATCTGGTTACCACTACGGAAGTCTTCGAACACTTGCGCAATCCTGAGCAAGTACTTGAGGAACTTTGCTGTATTACAAAACCCGGGTCAATTCTGGCGGTCATGACGCATCTGCATCAAGGTCCTGATGAGTTCTCTGAATGGTGGTATCACTGGGATCCCACCCATATAACCTTCTACAGCAGCAAGACCATGATGTGGATAACAGACAACTGGCCCCTTGATATCATTTTCAGCGACAATTTCAAACACACCGCGCTTGTGAGAAAGTAAATGACATAAAGGATATCAGGGCAAAATCAGATACTGATGCATCAAACACGCAGAACTTCTTTATCAACAACTATTTCGAAATCTGTTCGAACGCAGAAAAAACGTGATCTATACACAGGAGGGATAATATGAAAATTGTGCTTTTAAACGGCAGCCCGCGCTCTGATGGAAACACACAATCCATGCTGAATGAATTGGAAGCTCACATGCTCAATTACAGTGCAGACAATACCGATATCAAGATTGTACAGGTTAGTCAGCTGCTCGAAGAACTCGATACTCCGTACTGTACTGCCTGCTCCAATCCGTGCCAGGGAAATTGCTATGAAGACACCAGATTGGAAAAACTGATCACATCATTGTCAGAAGTTGATGGTTTGGTGGCAGCATCTCCAGTATATTTTGGAACAGTCTCCGCTCAGCTCAAATCCTTTTGGGACCTGACCCGGACGGTCAGGGGCAATGAATCTCTACTTTATACGGTTGGTGCAGCAATAGCAGTAGGGGGTGGGAGGTTCGGAGGTCAGGAAACCACACTCCGTGCAATCCATGATATGATGTTTATACACGGCATGCTTTTGGTTGGCGACTCATGTACCGGAAATATGGGTCACCAGGGACCAGTAGCACAGCAACCTTTTGAAAAAGATGACAATGCAAAAACTCGACTTGAAGTTCTGGCCCAGTCTGTTGTTGAAACAGCCGCAGCCACCAGGCGTTTGCGTTCGAAAAAATGAGCTCTCAACGATAAAGCATCCAGTAGGTGAGCGCCTGTGCCGGCCCGTAATCTGATTACCAACGGGCCGGTGCAACCTGGTCTGCTGCCTGTTGCCACCCGAATTATTGATGTGATAGAAATGATAATCATCACCTAATCAAACCCTTGAGATATCCTCCATTATTACCACAAATCCCAGCCACAGCAGGAATTCTAACATTAATCTCTGCAACGGATCACCCGGAAACAAAAGAATATACAGCGCAAGGGATCTCACCTTCAAATCCCTCCTCTCAAAGATGCAGAAACACCCACATCATTTTATGTAACCTGAAAGATCAGGGTGAATATCAATTTGACATTGATAATGAAAACCCGGCATTGTATTATTGTCTTAATACAATAAAACAGATCTGAGGGAGATTAATAATGTGGTTTGATATCAACCACAACTCGGGAACCCCTATTTACATTCAACTTGCTACTCAAGTGCATCAATCAGTAGCCAGTGGTGCTTTATCCCCTGGCCAACGCCTTCCCTCGGTCAGAAAACTGGCATCACAGCTGACCATAAACCCCAACACCGTGGCAAAAGCTTACAGAGAATTAGAAAATGAGGGCATACTGATCACCCGCCAGGGAAGAGGTACCTTCGTTGCTGAGGAGATGGATTCTGTAAATGCCGAAGATTGGGCAACCCTGCTCAAACCTCTAATAAAGAAATTGGTACTTCAATCGTTGAATCTGGATATTTCAGAAGAGCAGCTCCTACAGCAGGTTCGGACCGTCTATCGTGAGGTGAAAAATGATGAATGATCCCATTATTATTGCTGAAGAGATGACTTGTAGATACGGCGATCTTACTGTCCTGGATCACGTTTCTTTTGAGGTTGATCGCGGATCTATTTGCGCCATAGTGGGACGCAATGGCGCAGGAAAAACTACTACCCTGCAGTCCCTGCTTGGCCTGCAGCGACTACATCACGGATACGCACAGATATTGGGGATGGACTCTTGTGAAAGCGGATACAAGATGCGGGAAAAGATCGGTTATCTTCCCGAGAGCAGATCGAACTACGGTTACATGCGGGTGCAGGAACTGCTCGATTTTGTGAGCAGACTCCACCGCACCTGGAATTATGATCTGATTGAAGACTTCACTGATACCTTCGATTACTCTCCTGAGCAGAAGGTAGAGAATTTATCATCCGGTATGCGAACGCAGCTGGGATTCACCCTGGCCCTGGCTCATAATCCTGAAATCCTCATACTTGATGAACCAACGGCAGGGTTGGATGCTGTTCGAATCAGGCAGATCCTTCAGACAATCGTTGATGAAGTGGTCAGCAGGGAAAAAACGGTGTTAATGTGCTCACATGCTCTATACCAGATTGAGCGCATAGCCGACCATGTGATTTTTTTGAAGGATGGAAAGGTGACTGCCAGTGGAGCTGTTGATGACTTTCACCATAGCGAAAAGCGCATCAGGGTGGTTTTCCAGGTTGATCCCCCAGACGATCTCCTCAACTGCAGGGAAGTAGTGAATGTGCACAAAGATGGTCGACAGTACTTGATTACCGTTTCAAACTTGACTCAAGAGTTCATTGAGGAAATAAAGAGCATTCCCCACTTTACCTTTGAAATATTGGATATGAATCTTGAGGAAATATTTTTGGAGCACACGAGCTATCGGGGAGATGAACCACATGATGTTTAATTGGCCCTTGTTTATCAAAGAATTGCGAGAGGCACGATGGAAATGGATTATTGCAGGCGGTTCCCTGCTCCTCACAGCAGTTGCGCTTCCGGTTCTTTTTCCGTACATGGAGACTCTGCTGAGAGGGGTTTCCCTGCCTCAGTCGCTGAGTTCACTGATAGAGCCTCAGGTTGAAAATTATGCTCTGTACATCTGGATGAACTGGTATGGAAAAAACCTGTTTCAGATAGCTTTAGTATTGGCCGCAGTTCTCGGGGCATCACCCATAACGTCGGAAAAGGCCCGGGGCAGCTGGGAGTTTCTGCTTTCCCAGCCTCTGAGTAAAAAAAGTGTTTTCTTCAGTAAATATTTTGCTGGATTATCAATCCTGATATTAACTACAGTAATAATGACCTGCAGTATTGTGCCATTGTCAAGACTTGCTGATCAGTCAATCAATTTAGGCTGGTTCATTAGAGGTCTCCCTGTATCGATCGCCGCTGCTGCCATGATCTACAGCATCAGCTGGCTGGCAGGAATTCTACTGGATGACACCCTGCAGGCAGCTGTGGCAGGGTTGGCCTGTCTGGCAGGAATGATAGCCTCAGGCTGGATCCCACAGCTCGAACCAATCTCACTCACCAGACACCTGGCAGCTTTGAAAACCATGCGTACCGGGATGGTAGATTTAGCCGCGTTCGCAGTACTTACCTTAGTTTCTACGCTGATTGTGATTGTATCATATACGATATTCATGAAACAGAATGTCTGACGGCAGCAGTTTGGGCATGGGAAGGAGAAAACATATGTTATTGGCTACCAGTGATTTATCGGCTGATTATGAAGTATTGGGCATGGTCAGGGGAAGCTGTATGCAAGCTACTCACCTGGGCGGAGACATCATGGCATCACTGCGAAAACTTATCGGTGGTGAAGTCAGAGAATATTCTGATTTGCTGCAGCGAGCCCGGGATGAAGCCATTGAGAATATGAAAGAGGAAGCCCGACAAAAAGGAGCTAATGCGATAATAGGAGTTCGTTTTTCTACTGCTTCAGTCACTTCGGGAGCTGCAGAAGTCATAGCCTACGGCACTGCAGTGAAAATTTGAATAACTCAAATCGTGTTCCTGCTTCGGCCAACATGAAAAGAACCTATCATGTTGGCCATCTACCCCTCCGCAAAACTGAGTTTATTGTCAACTGAACCTCTGACGTCCTTACCGGCAGGAAACTTCATTCGAACAGCGAAATGTTTTCAAGAGTCTAGAGTTTGAGAAAGGAGACTAACCTTTGGCTTGGGCTATAACTGATGCAAAACTTCTCAACGCCAGTACCAATGGTGAGCTGCAGATAATTGAAAACGCAACTATCATAATGGAGGATGGCAAGATCTGTGCAGTAGGTGTGGGTACCACTCCCCCAGACAACTGCAATCAGGTTAATGCCAGGGGTTCTTATGTTCTTCCTGGTCTGGTAGATCCCTGTACCCGTCTTGGAGTCCGCGAAGAAGGTCACGGCCCTGTTGGCCGAGATGATGAAGAAGACGAAAAAGACCTCAACCCAACTTTGAAGGCTTTGGATGCGGCCTGGCCGGAAGATACGGGCTTTGCAGATGCCCGTAAAAGTGGTGTGACTACAGTTGGGGTGCTCCCTGGGACAAAAACCGTGGTATCCGGGCAGGCTTCGATTTTCAAGACATTTGGAAATACAGTCAATGAGATGTGCATCGACGATTCCTGGGCCCTCCGAATCAACATCAGCAAAGCCAGTAGTTTAACGCCTGCGGGGGCAGTCCGACAAATCCGCCGTGCCCTTGTGCAGACTCGCCACAAAATGAAACACAGCAAAGATGCATGCTGCGACTCTGACGACGAGCTCTCTCCCGGAGACAGAATCTGGCAGAGGGTTTTATCAAAGGATATCACGCTGTTGTGCCGAGCGGATGATTTCCGCGATATATTGAATATATGCGAACTGCAGGAAGAGTTTGATCTGGATGTCGTTATTGAGCGGCTCACAGAAGGCTATTACGCCACCGATGAACTGTCCTGCAGTCCGTGCAGTGTTGTTATCGGACCACTACTTCTGAACAGACGTGGACATACTCGCAGTACGTCGCTTCGAACCCCCAAGATAGTGGTCGAGGAAGCACAGGTTCCAGTTGCGCTGACTACTGACCACCCCACCATGCATATAGACCACATTCTGGTAGCAGCAGCAGTTGCTCACAGTCGGGGTCTGTCTGAAGGACACGCCCTGGCGGCAGTAACCAGTGTTCCTGCCAAGATCTTGGGCCTACAGGATCGAGTGGGTTCGGTTGAAGTAGGTAAAGACGCTGACGTGGCAATGTACTCTGGACATCCTTTTGAAACCGAGAGTGTCGTTACTCACCTGTTCATAGACGGTCATCCTGTTGAATTGGAAGAAGGGAGCAATAACTGATGCTGGCTATAAAGAGAGCCTTCATTCATCCTGTCACCGCTGCCCCCTTTAAAGGAACCATATTCGTTCAGGATGGACGAATTGCTGCCGTGGGAAGTGATGTTGAGATACCTACAGGTGCAGAAGTGGTCGATGGCGAAGGATTCCACCTGGCTCCTGGTTTTGTTGAAGCACATTCGCACCTGGTGGCACATGACCGCAGCTCCTCAGAAAGCGATGCTGTACCCAAAAGACCACTGGGGCCCACAGCGACCACCGATCTGGACTACTACTGGCTGTTTGATCCTCAGCACATTCACCTCAGTGATGCCCGCAAAGGTGGAGTTACTACTGCACTGATCAGACCAGGCAGCGGTCGCCCTATTGATGGTATAGGTTTCGTTACCAAAACTGCTGGCACCAGTCGCCGGGATATGTTGATGAAGCGACCCGATGGGGTGAAGATGGCCCTCGGAGAAAACCCCAAACGCGCTTTCGGCCAGCGCCGGGGTGAATTCCCTTCCACCCGGATGGGAACTGCTTCAGTTATCCGCGAAGCACTGGTTAAGGCAGAGAATTACCAGCAGAAACGAGCCAGAAAACCCGAAGACACTCCTGAAGAACCAGGCCTGAATCTTTTAGTCCGATTACTGGAGGGTGAACTTTCAGCACGTGTTCACGCCCACCGGGCTGATGATATTGTAACGGCTATAAGGCTGGCTGATGAATTTGGATTCAACCTCACAATTGAACATGCAACCGACGGCCATAAAATTGCAGGTACAATATCAGAACACAATGTCCCCTGCGTAGTTGGCCCCAGTTTCACGGCCAGAGGGAAAATGGAAGTCAAAGATCGAACTTTTGCCACCGCAAACATACTCAATGACGCTGGAGTAAAGGTTGCCATAACTACTGATGCCGGGGTAGTCTTTATTGAATACCTCAGGATTTGCGCAGCCCTGGCGGTTAGAGCCGGAATGTCCAGAACAGCAGCCTTGAAAGCCATTACCCTTAACGCAGCTGAAATATGTGGTGTTGCTCATAGGGTGGGCAGCCTCGAAGTTGGAAAAGATGCCGATTTTGTGCTGCTTAACGGTCCTCCCCTGGATCTCACCTCCCGGGTTGAATTCACTTACCTGCAGGGCCGAAAGGTCTATGATGTAAATACCTTCGAAGAGGAATGGGAAAAATATCAAAATCCTTTTCTAGAGAAAGACAATTGATCTGAACCAGACAATGACTAACTCCGACAGGGGCATCATCATCTACCATCAATTTAGATGTGGTGTCCCTCTGGTTGCTCTACTCTAATTTACTGTGTCATGACGAAACACTTCGAGCGCTCAAATTTATGAAAGGTGGATTTTGCTGCGTTTTACTTTTGAAAGCTTCGGAAGGCGTGAAGCAGCTTAAAACATGCGACCGGTTTATTTGAGGGAAGAAGACCAAATACAACCGCAGATTACTCCAAAACTGGTGGTTTCCGTTCAATCAAACTATCATCCACTGAATTTTTCGCCATCTCTGGCTCCGAGCCAGCCCATAAATACACTTCCATACCGCTAAACGCTTCATTATTGCGAAATATATTCTGCCTGATGTACGGGTCTGATTTGTACACGGATATGCCTCCACCCCCGCTGTGAATCTGCCCGGAAGCCTTGTTTGACTCGATCGTATTGCCTTCAATGCGTGGTCTGCTGTTGTTAACTATACTTATACCACCTCCATATCCGTAATCGCCACCGCAGCAATTGCACCGGATGCAATTCCCTCTAAAGATTGGCTGAGAGTTATCCCAGATGGCGACACCACCGCCATCCCACTGAGCAAAATTGTCAGTAATCTCATTGTCAGCGATATAGCCATTGCTTCGTCTGCTTACCGAGATTGCTCCGCCGAACTCCGCCTTATTTTCAGATAACTGATTAGAAGCAATCTCCACCTGATCATCATTAACCTGGGGCCCCCTCCCCCTCAATCCCCGGTTCTCAAAACCAGCGAAATCTCGGGCAAGTCGTATACCTCCACCCAATATTGAGGAGTTATTCCTGATGACGTTGTTCTCTATTTTGGCCTGACTGCTGCCCCAGACATAAATACCGCCACCTAGTTCAGCCGAGTTATCTGTAATGACATTATTTCGTACATCAACAGAGCACCGCTCGCCAATGTAAATACCGCCGCCAGCATCGGCTGCATTCCCCAGAACACTCCATTTCTCTACCAGATACCCAGAACCATTGATGATTGTAAAGCCCTCAACAACAGAGGTACCGGGAGAAGATGCCGAGGATTTAAAAAGAACACCAGGACCATTTTTTCCTGCATCTATTACCGTACATTTCACAATTTCACCATCCTGGGGATCCCGGCTGCGTAGATATATATTCTTGTCTGACACACAGACATTTTCCCGATATCGTCCGGGGACAACAACAATATTGTCTCCATTTCTGGCCTCATCAACCGCTGCCTGAATGCTGTCGTAATCCTGGGGTACCTCCAGAGTGCGAGAGGGAGTTTCGTCCTGCGACTCCCTGTTCTTCCAGAGGACAAAATAAGCCAACATGAGACCTACAACGATTACCATTAAAACCATCAAAGTCATTTCAATCACCCCAGTTTTCTGCTGTCACCAATACAGCCGGTTGCAGTTTTTCTTGATTGGTTATTAGGTAATATCTGCTTCATGCAGGGCTATGAGTATCTCATCAATAACCCCCTCCAGAGATTTCCCCGTACTGTCGATAATTACATCAGCACAGTTGCTGGCATAAGAAAGCAGCTGCCTCTGAGTTTGCAATCTTTCTCCGGTGAGGTATTTCCGGCGGCTTTGTATAACTTCATCCGATGCTGTGAGATAAACCACAAATTCGGGGTTGCTTCGTGCAAAAAGATAAGGTAATTCAGCATGCTCCTGAGCTATCTCAATGGCAGAGTAGTCCTTCTCACGCAGTATTTCCACTATTGTAGACTTGCCAACGGCACATACCCCTACCACCGCGATCAAGGAAGATTTACTCACCGGTATCCCCTCCGATACAGTCTAGCAGCGATTCAGTGTAATTGTCTTTTTCAACAAAAGAACAATTGATCCTTCCTTACGCTCTGGTCCACCAGATCATGCTCAATCCGGAGAATACAAACTAACACGGTTATTCCCCTACAAGAAATCCATCCCGTCAGGGCCATTAATCTGAATATTTAATTATAAACTCCTATCCAAATAGTCAGATCTCACCATTCAACACTTG
>CAZRFK010000030.1:14172-20363 GCA_964599275.1 uncultured Clostridia bacterium | reverse complement strand
CCGGTGAAATGGAAGTCTCCAATCTTCACCGTAGGCACAAATGAATTCCCGAAAAAACCTGGGGTGCGTTCACGTTCACAGGATACTGCCTCAATATTATTGAAAGCTTCCAACATGCTCTGGGTAAAACGCATATTCTTCACAGCACCCACAATTTCGCCGTTTTCTATTCTGAAAACGCCGTCGCGAGTCAAACCAGTAAGCACTGACTGTCGCGGGTTGACTGCATTCATATAATGGAATCTGGTGACCAGAAGGCCCTGTTCTGTCTCAGAGATTATCCCATCAACATTCTTTTCGCCCGGCTCCATAAGCATATGCAGCGGTATGCCCCCGCGCTGCGGCATATCCACTGAATGTCCAGTATTGTCCACATCGTCTTTCTGAGCACTCATGGCATCATATATGAAATTCTTCACCACTCCATCTTTCACCAGGGTAACTTTCTTACGGGGATACCCTTCAAAATCAAAAGGCAGTGATACATTGTGCTCGCTGGTGTGATCATCGATTATGGTTAACCGCGAATCGAAAACCTTTTCTCCCTTTTTGCCAGTCAAAAAGCTCATCTGATTCTGCACACTTTTTGCACTGAACCCGATAAAGGACATATATCTGAGCAAGTTATTGACTGCCAGAGGCTCCAGGATCACTGTATAAGAACCGGGCTCCAGTTCTTCTGGCTCGCAGTTCATCTTCGCCTTGTCCTGGGCTTTTGCAAATGTCTCCACCAGATCCAGATCCTCCGGGCGAGTCGAAGTATCTGCCGCATAACCAGTTCCGCCATCCTCATCCAAAACTTCAACCAAGGCGGAGAAATTCACCTGATTACCATGTGCAAAACGCTTTACTCCATTACTGTTACCCAGTGCCAGTGAACTCTCCTGATAGGTCAGTTTCCCGGATGCTTTATGGTCTGATTCGAGGATATCCAAACATTCTGCTAACTTCTCCGCTCGGCCGACAATGCCAAACTCTTCGGCCAGATCAGAGTTGTAATGGTCAGTGGATATCTCCTGAGGTTCCTCTACTGCGGGAGGTTGTTCTTCGCCAGGCGGGATGAATTCCAGGTTCTCAATGCCTTCAGCAACTGCTTCCCGCAGAGACTCCTTGTCATATACCGTGGTACTGACACGACTTCGCTTCTTCTGCTCAGTAATCGTGATGGTGATGCTGGTTTTGTCCTCGAAAACATTCTGATGGATTTCAGAGTTGGCATAACGGGTTAACCCTTCGGCCTGAGAATTCACCATCACCCGAGTCTGATATCCGGAAGCCTGTTCAATTATGAAATTGATAATTTCATAACTCTGCTGCTTATTCAACATCCTTAACACCCACCTTTACGTTTCTAAAGCGAGCTGGCGCTGCACCATGACCCACATGGGCCACCTGACCGGGCTCACCTTTACCACAGTTTGGAGTTCCAAACATCTGCCAGTGCTGTTGATTGGCAACCCCATCGCAGGAATTCCAAAACTCCGGAGTAATACCGGTGTAAATCGGATCTTTATAAATTTTGCCGGTAAGTTCGCCATCCTTAATCTCATAGGCTACCTCGCAGGCAAATTGGAAGTTCAGTCGCCGGTCATCGATACTCCAGCTCTTATTGGTGTGCAAGAACAAACCTTCATCTATATCGGCTATCAGTCCGTCAAACTCCCTGTCGCCAGGAAGCAGATTGATATTGGTCATTCGTACGATGGGAATTCTCCCCCAGCCGTCGGCTCTGGCTGTTCCGTTGGACTCTTGCCCCAACACAGGAGCTGTTTCCCGCGAAGTAAGGAAATTCTTGAGCTTACCTTCAGTGATAATTTCTATTTTTTGAGCAGGAACTCCATCATCATCATAACCGAATGTACCTAACCCCCCCGGTACAGTGGCATCAGCCACTATATTGACATGCCTGGAGCCGTAATCAAAACCCACCATATTTGGGCTCAAAAAGCTTTCCCCAGCATAGCCTGCCTCATGACCCAAAACTCGGTCCATCTCTATTGGATGCCCCACACTTTCGTGTATCTGCAGGGCCAGCTGAGATCCATCAATAACCAGATCATAGTGACCGGACGGACATTCTTCGGCACTGAGCAGTTTTTCAGCCTCTTGGCCTATACGGGATGCATTTTCTACCAACTCGAGGTCTTTGACGAATTCATAACCGGCAGTGGCAAAATTACCCCGGAACGAATTGGGGAAACTTCGAGTCTGCATTCCTTCTTTACCAGCCGCAAATGCCTGAATCCCTCCACCAGATTCATATAGGGTTTGCGTTATATATGAACCGTCAGTGTCAGCGAAGGTTTTTTCTTCACGGCGAAAGTCCATAGTTCCCTTGGTCCGGAACAGTTCTGCATTCTTGCGCATATTTTTCTCAGCAGCAAAAAGCAGTTCGAGCTTTTCCTTTTTGGGAACATCAAAGGGATCGATTTCAATGGAGGTTTCATAGTGATCTTTAATTGTGTCTTTGGGAGCTAATTTTACCGGTTCACGCTGGGCTTTCTTGGTAGCTTTCGCAATTTCAAGAGCCCGTTCCGCAGTATCCATCATTTCCCCAAATTCTTGAGAGGAAGCAAACCCCATCGCTCCGTCAACGTATACTCGCACCCCATAACCGCGGGTTCGAGACGTTGAAAGATCTTGAGCCATTCCATTTTCAGTAGAAATGTGCTCTTCAGTGATATCGTTGATTCGGATATCGGCGTAATCTACATCCCTTTTCTTAAGTTTCTCTAAAACAACACCAATTTTCTCCTTCATAATTCTCCACCCACCTTTCTTCCAGGTACTTTGTCCTGGCCATCATTCCAAACAACAAATTCAATCCATATCTTATTTACTGCTGAGTCGGTAAAGTTTGATTAACGTAATAAATATATTCGTCAAACATATAATTAAATCCTCCCTGCAGAATAAATACGCTGGCCGCGGCCAACATAATACCAGCAAATGTCGGGAATACCATTCAAACAACTCCGCCGTGGCGGTAATAGTTAGGAGACTGATAATGTTTGAACACAAAAAACAGCTGCTGCGTCCTGTCGCAGTGGAAGCACCCAATACCACATATGCAGCCATGTTGCAGGAACAGTTGGGTGGACCACAGGGAGAAATGAAGGCGGCAATGCAGTACTTCTCTCAAAGTATGAGAATTCAAGATCAGTCTATTCGAGATCTATTTTTGGACATTGCTGCAGAAGAGCTTGGACACATGGAAATGGTCGCTGAAACTGTATGCTTACTTTACGGAGATCACCTGCCCGAATATTCTCCTGGCCCAAGTCAGCTAGCTGGCACTGCAATGGAAGGACATACGCTAACAGGGCTGACCCCCATGCTGGCCAATGCAGGGGGAGTACCATGGACTTCACAGTATATCAGTCAGACCGGCGACCTGGCTGCTGATCTTCTTGCCAACATTGCTGCTGAACAGGGAGCCAAAGTTGTATATGAACACCTGCACCGTCAGATTGATGACAAACATGTACGGGAAACGATAGATTTCCTGCTTAACCGTGAAGAGGCCCATAATGCCTTATTTCGTGAAGCGCTCAATGATATCGGTATTTCCGGCAGCCAGGCTGATTTTGGCGTGGACGAGCAGGCAAGATTATATTTTGACTTGTCAACTCCAGGACAGCAATTCTCTCCGCCATCACCTACCCCTCCCCATTTTTCAGAGCCTTCATCCTCTCCTGAACAAAGAGAACGCATCAGATAATCTTTGGGAGATTGTAGGGATCGGTATCGACCGGTCCCTGCACTCAGAAAAAAGTTGTAGTACAATGTAGTATAGTTAGCGAGCGACATATGATTGTTATTAGACAACAGTCGTTTCAGTTCATGCCAATGACGGCCTGAGCAGTAGGTGTTATAATGGGCATGGATTTTGGAGGGATATTCTTGGCTCGCGACACCCGATCTAGACAAAATAAAAAAGAAAGAAGGAAAATCAGCTGGTGGCGAGTTCTTTTAATACTTGTCATTATTTCTATAATAGTTGCCTGCGGTGTGGCAGCAGGTTTTGTAGTCAGTGCCTTACGGGCAATGCCGGACGTTGGGGATGTTCACCCAGAGGCTCAAATCACTTCCTATCTGTATGATGCTGACGGACAAAAGGTTACTCCGCTGAGAGGACCCGAACATCGGATAATGGTAGATATAGATGATATCCCCGATGTTGTACAGCAGGCCTTTATAGCAACAGAAGATCATCGGTTTTACGAGCATTTTGGTCTTGATCTGTACAGAATAGCTGGTGCTGCCTGGAATAATATTACCGGAGGTCCTATTCAGGGTGGTAGTACCATCACTCAACAATTGGCCAGAAATGCTTGGCCTATTGGCATGGAACAGACAATGACGCGTAAGATTCAGGAAGCCATCCTGGCCTTACAGATGGAACGTTCGTACACCAAGGAGCAGATCTTGGGCATGTATTTGAATCAGATTAACCTTGGGCATGGGGCTTACGGAGTGCAGGCTGCCTCAGATCTTTACTTTGACAAGGATATATCTGATGTTAATCTGGCAGAAGCAGCTGTTTTAGCAGCTCTACCAAGAGCACCTACCTCGTATTCTCCCTACATGAATCCAGAACGGAATGAAAAGAGACGGTCACTGGTACTTTCGCGAATGGTGAGAGAAGACTTTATTACCGAACAGGAAAAAGAACAGGCCCAAGGGAAACCTTTGGAACTGGCTGGATTAACCAGGGATCAGGAAGATGTTGTGGCCCCTTACTTCACAGACTACGTTCTCACCCAGCTGCTTGAACGTTACCCCTCAGACTTGGTGTATGGAGGCGGATTACAAGTACATACAACATTGGACGCCGATATGCAAAAAGCTGCTGAGGAATCTGTGGAAAATCATCTACTCAATGATTTTCCTGAAGGAGAATATGATAAAGATTTACAGATCGGTATGGTAGTAATGGACCCCCATACAGGACATATCAGGGCCCTGATAGGTGGCCGCAAGCATACACTCATGTTGGAACAAAACCGCGCATGGCAGACTTACCGCCAGCCTGGTTCGGCATTTAAGCCGATAGGTGTTTACACTCCGGCACTACTCGAAGGCTGGACACCTGCAACGATTATAGATGATGCCCCCTTGGAACTTGATATCGAATCAACCAGGGAACGATATGTACCGCGAAACTATTCTGAATCCGGCTGGCCCATGGGAGCATACCGCGGTCTGACAACAATGCGTGAAGCACTGCGTCGCTCGGTTAATACTACAGCGGTCCAAACTATGATGTCGGTGGGTATAGAGGAAAGCATTGAAACAATTGAACAATTCGGCATTGATCTGGTTAAAGAAGGGCCCAGAGCTGACCGTGGGCCTTCACTTGCACTTGGTGGACTAACAAAAGGTGTTTCACCTTTGGAGATGAGTCTTGCATATTCCGCCTTTGCAGCCAACGGGGTGCGACCGGAACCTTTGGCTATAACAAAGGTTGTGGACCGCCATGGAAACGTCCTCGAGGAAAACACCCCGCAGAGAAACGTTGCCATACAACCCGAGGCAGCATACATGATGACTGACATGCTCAAAAGTGCGGTCCGGGCGAGCCGAAGTAGTTGGATCAGCGACTGGGGCACCGGGTGGCGGGCAGAGTTTTCTTCTGAATGGCCCATTGCGGGAAAGACCGGAACTACAGATGATAACGAGAATCTCTGGTGGATTGGTTATACCCCTGAATATGTAGGAACTGTCTGGCTTGGATTTGATGAACCAGATAATATTGTAGAAGTGGTGGGACGTTCAATGCCCAGCGGCTTGTATCCTGCACTGATATGGAGAGATGCAATGGGACCTATCCATGAAGATCTTGAAGTCAGCAAATTTGAGCAACCCGAAGGCATGATAAAAGAAACCATATGCATCAAATCAGGTCTGCTGCCGGGAGATAACTGCTCAACGGAATATCACCGGCGTGAGTTGTTCACCCAGGACACAGTTCCAAATGAGCAGTGTGACCTCCATGTAGTTCGTGAAGTCTGCAGCGAACACCCGGAGAATCTGTGGTCTCCTCGATGCCCAGATGGCGGTGAACCAGTGGAGGAAGTATTTTTGGATCGGCCTGTAGTAGAACCTGTTGAGTATGCAGGTAAAGAGCTTCCCTTGCCCTGGGATATGGCTGATATTCCACCAGAGGAGTCCTGTGCAGAAGAAGAAGA
>CAZRFK010000030.1:0-14072 GCA_964599275.1 uncultured Clostridia bacterium | reverse complement strand
GATGATGATGATCCGGTAGATACACCTGACAATATAGTGGAAGTTACTATAAGTGAGGACGGGATTACACCAGTCATCATCAGAGCAGGTCAGGGAGAACCTATCACTCTCAGAATCACCTCTGAGGACGAGGAGCACGAGATGGTCATTCAGGGAAAGGGAGTAGAAGTGACTGTAGAAGCAGATGAAACTGTAGACTTTACTTTCACTCCTGAGCAAACGGGGGTTTACCGGATGTACTGCGGAAAACACTACCCACAACGAAGCGCAGAACAGGGACGGTTCATCGTAGAAAGGCGATAGTTACACCATTACCCCCCTCTGAAACTTTGCCTTTCCTCCAGCGTACTACCTGATTATTTTTCTCCAGGTAGTCCCTTACTGCCCGGCGAAGAATTCCTTCGCCGCGGCCATGAATTATCGTGACCTCGTCGTGCTCGGCCAGGAAGGCATCATCCAGATATTTTTTCAGCCGTCTGAGTGCTTCATCAACTGTATGCTGACGCAGGGTAACCTCTTTTGGAACCATTGCTCGCTTTGTACTACTCAATTGACCTACCTGATTTTTGGTCTGTTGGTCATTAGGATCGGGGACAATCGCCAGCTCATCAATTTCAGTTCTGATTTTCATCACACCAATCTGCACCAGCGCCTCCTCATTTTCCTCATCCACCTCCACAACCCTGCCAGTCTGCTGTAGGCTGGCAACACTGACGTAAATGCCCGGAGTAAGCTCTTCAACTGACACCGTTTCTTTTTCTTCTCCTGTTTCCTCACAATCATCCATATGACTCTTCTCCGGGTATACGTTTATCTCATCAAAAACCTCGTCATCAACTGTATCAATTTCATTTCGAGCACTTTTTTCAACTGAGCTTAAAACATCTCTGAGAGCCTCAGCCTTTCGAAGTATTTCAGTGGTATCAATCTCTTCAGCGTCGAACTGCTGTTCTTCGCTTTCAGCGTTGGTCTTTTTCTGCGCTTCCAGGCGCCTTCGCAGCTGGTCTTGATATTCCTGTAAGGTATTGAGCTCAGATCTAAGCTGATTGATAAGAGAGCTGGATTTCTGACGCGCGTCGGCCAATATTTCTCTTACCTGTTGACGGGCATCTCCCAAAATTTTCTCTTTTTGTTGACGCATATCCTGTTCACGCCTGGCAAGTCGTTCTCGTAATTTTTCAGCATCCTCTGCTTCCTGACTGGCTTTTTGTCGATATTCGATCCATTTTTTCCGGTCTTGTTCCATGGCTGAAATCAGTTCCTCAACACTACCTTCGTCCTCAGATAATAAACCCTTGGCACGTTTAATCAGCCTTTCGGGCATTCCAAGACGTTGGGCTATCTCCAATGCATTACTCCGACCTGGTAATCCCATTACCAGGTGATAAGTGGGTGACAGAGTTTCGGGATCAAATTCCATACTGGCATTTTGAATGCCGTCAATTCTGTAAGCAAAGGTTTTCAGCCGACTGTAATGAGTAGTAGCCATGGTTCGCACTCCCCGCTCATGCAGGTGCTCCAGAACGCACATGCCCAGAGGGGCTCCTTCCATGGGATCTGTACCCGCCCCTAATTCATCCAACAACACGAGCGTATTAGAATCTGCGAGTTTCACAATGGGAATAACATTGCGCATGTGTGAGGAAAAAGTACTCAAATTCTGAGCTATGCTCTGCTCATCACCAATGTCACAGTAGACTTGCTGAAACACACCCACATCACTGGAAGCATCGCAGGGAATGTGAAGTCCTGCCTGGCACATAAGAACCATCAATCCTACCGTTTTTAGAGTTACCGTCTTTCCACCTGTATTTGGGCCTGTTATGACCAGTGTGTCAAAATCGCGCCCCACTTCCACATCTATGGGCACTACATCCCCTTCATCCCCTTCCAAGAGTGGATGTCGGGCTTTCTTGAGGTTAACGTAATTGGCGGAATTTATATTCGGTCTCACGGCATCCATTTCATCAGCTAAACAGGCTTTGGCATAGACAAGATCAATTTTTGCCAATATCCTCTGGTCAGTGCGAATGCTTTTGACCTGCTGACCCACCATACCGCTCAACTCACGGAGGATTCTTTCAATTTCTCTTTCTTCCTCTGATTTCAAGTTCCTTATTTCATTATTTAATTCCACGGCAACCTGGGGTTCTATAAACACAGTTGCACCACTTGAGGACTGACCGTGTACTATTCCCTGCACCCGGTCTCGGTGTTGAGCTTTTACTGGTAGAACAAATCTGCTGCTGCGTTGAGTAACTATTGGTTCCTGCAGGTAAGTTCGGACTGTGCTGTTTTTAGTCATCTGCTCCAGCTGACTGCGTAGCTTGTCCGACAGAGTTCTTATTTTTCGTCTGATCCCGCTCAGCTTTGTACTTGCAGAATCGGTTACATGACCATCTTCTGTCACGCACTGTTTCAAGCGGTCAGCCAGCGAGGTGTCGCTTCCTAGGTCGTCGACCCGCTCTGCAAGCGTAGGAGCAACCTCACTTCTTTTTTTAATGAATTTCTGAATATTATGGGCAGCTTCGATGCATTCAGCGGTAATCCACAGATCTTCGGGAGTCAAGACTGAACCTTTTTGTGCCCTCTGCAGTATGTGCTCTAAATCTGCGATTCCCGCAAGCGGAACTCTCGACCGCTGCATCAATGTCCGCATCTGCTCCGTTTCCTGCAGGCTCATCTGTACTGCTTCCCTGCCCACCTTAATTTCAAGTTGCGAGGATAGATTCTTTCCCAGGGCACTTGTGGCTCGGTCGGCCAATCTGTCCTTAATCTCCTCAAAACCAAGGTGTTCTTTTGCATAATTTTTCAGGTCCTGTTCATCTGAAAGCTCGGCTCGAGGACCATTCACCGGACTGGGATTGGCTTCCGTCATTACTGTTTCCCCTTTCCTTTTTTCGTCCGAAGCTGTCTCATGATACTATTGCTATCATTAGTATTGATGATATCTTCAGTCTCGCACCATCCCCTGCGAGCGCAATCCACCCCGTAGGACAGCAGGTCGAAATCAGCGGTTGAATGAGCATCACTGTTTATGACCAACTTTACTCCCATATCCTTGGCTTTACGCACCCAATTATAAGGAAGATCCAACCGATCGGGAGATGAATTTATCTCTACTGCCGTACCTGACTGAAGGCACACTTTCAGCAGCTGGTCCAGGTCAGGCAGCTGCGGACGGCGTTTGCCAATTAATCTACCCGTAGGATGGGCTATGATATTTACGTGTGGATTAAGGGCAGCGGCTTTGAGGCGTTTCGTCAGTTGTTCGGCATCAGCAGAAAGACCAGAATGCACAGAAGCTATTACCACATCGAGACTTCTGAGGACTTCTTCAGGTAGATCTAAAGAACCATCAGATAGAACTTCAACCTCAATTCCGCTAAACAATTGAAAATCTTTCAGATTCTTACGGATATTCTCAATTCTTTCAATCTGCCGATTTAATTCTTCAATTCCCAATCCGCCAGCAACGCTAAGCGAACGGGAATGATCCGTGATGGCTATATACTGCAAATTATGACACTGAGCTGCCCGTACCATTTCCTTTATGTTGGCTGACCCATCACTCCAATTTGTGTGGCAGTGTAAGTCTCCTTTCAAGTCATTTCTTGAAATTAGACAGGGAAGGTTACCCTCTGCTGCAGATTCAACTTCCCCCTGTCCCAGACGCAATTCGGGAGGAATTGACCGCAATCCCAAACTTTCATATATTCCCTGTTCTTCTTTTTCCTTAAACTTATTGAGCCATTCAGGCAATGACATCTCTTCACTTTCGAAGCAGCTCTCTCTCAAGTAATCAATATGGTTTTTATTCCCGGTGAACCAGAGTCGGGTTGCACCCTCAATCCTGGAGGAAACGGCATATAAAATTCCATCAATATTTTCAGGCAGGAAGAATGAAAGTTTGCGCACCTGTTGTGAAATTTCATCACCAGCCACATTCTCCACAAGTGGAGATCCCTGCAGTGATTCCTCAACCCTACTAAGGGTATTCTCTACACCATTCCCCAGTGTGACAACCACTACTAACTCCAGGTTGTAGACTCTTTCTGATCTACGGCGTAACTGCCCAACTGCAGCAACCCGCTTTACTCCTGCAAGTTTTTTGACAATTTTGCAAAGATGTTCTGAATATGCATCCGCGATGTCTAAAGTTACAAAGGGACACCGGCTTTCATTTCTTTTAATCTCACCAAGAATCTGTCTTTCACGCTCGGCCCCAATACCATCGATTTCTCTCAAGGCTCCCTTCTCAGCAGCCTTCTGCAGTTGAAAAAGATCATTCACACCAAGATTCTGATAAACCGCTGCCGCAGTTTTTGGCCCCATCCCAGGTACCTCAAGCAGTCGCAGTACTGAAAGCGGAACCTTTTCAGTGAGCCGGTCATAGTAGTCACAGCTGCCGGTACGGGTGATCTGTGCAGCTTTTTCTGCCAACGAAGGGCCAATGCCAGTAATTTGCTGAAGAGAAGATTCATCCCATTCTCCGGACAAAGCCTGATTGTCCTCAGCTAAGTTTCGTGCGGCTCGACGATAAGCGTGCGCCTTATATGACTCAACACCACTTATCTCCAAAAGATCAGCAATATTATTAAAAATATTCAATACCCTCTGCATTCTAGAGTCCATTAAAACTCCCCCTCAACGGAAGAGTCATCCTGTGCCTTATCCTTGTTGATGTGTATGATTGGATCCTGATCTGAGGCAGTATCTTGCTCTGTGGTAGTCTTTCTGTACTCTTCCTCCAGGATCTGAACAACGCGGTCATAACGTTCCTGTAATTCCAAATATTCTTCAGCCAAACTCAAAGCAGCCAATACAGCTGTTCGCGTCAGGTCTAAATTATCAGCTATTTCGGTCATTTCTTTCATTCGAAAATCAACCTCGCGCGCTATTCTGCGCAGTTCAGTCGGAGTTTTTTCACCACGTAAAATGTAGGTCTTGTTGAAAATATCTACTTTTACCTCATTCATGATTAAACAGGCCCACAGCTGGGCAAAAACTGATCCAGGTGCCGCGCGGCTGCCGCCTTTTCTCACCTCCTTAGACGATGGTACCACCAGATTCTTTCGACGATCATCGTCAAGCTTCCTCCAATAAAGAAGCCATTTGCTCCCATTCTCTGTACAATTTCTGCAGCCGGGTCTTGAGCTGATCAAACTCCTCAACCAGTTCTTTACCCTTTCCCGCAGCATAAGAATCTGGTTCAGCAAGCTGCTCGGCCAGTTCTTCCTTGCGCTCCTCAAGTTGAATGATTTCCTGTTCAAGTTGATTAACCTGTTCCTCATCCGGGGGGCGGCGATGTCGCTCTGATGCCGATTGACAGGAATCTGTCTGTTTGGAACTGCTCTTTTGTTGGTTTTCCTGTTGTTTTGTCTCTGATCTTTTTTTCTTCTGCAGTCGTTTTCTTAGCTGTGAGTAATCCCCGTGATGAACTAATAATTCTCCATCGATCAGCAACCAAATTTTTGTGGCCACTTCATCGACAAAATATCGGTCATGGGTAACAAAAACCACAGCACCAGTATACGCGCGCAAAGCAGTCTCCAGATCACCCCGGGCCGGTAAATCAAGGTGATTGGTGGGCTCATCCAACAGCAACACCGTAGCATTTTTAAGGCTCAGTTGAGCAAAAATCAGCCGGCTCCGTTCCCCGCCGCTCAGCTGAGATACCTGAGTGAATACTTCGTCACCATAAAATCCAAATCGGGCCAGGTGCTCACGTGCTCCCCCCAGACCCAAATCAGGATGATCTCGGTACATCTGCTGAAGCACCGTATTTTGTTCATCCAGGCCAGCAAGATCTTGAGGGAAATAACCAATGCGTACTCCCTTGCCCCACTTGATTTCCCCCTGACTCAATTCACCATCATACATCAAAGCCTGCAGTAGAGTTGACTTTCCTGCCCCATTGCCCCCCAAAAGCGCAACTTTATCGCCGCGATTGAGTCGAAGATCGACATCACGACAGATAACCATATCCTCTCGTCTTACCGTCAGTCCCTCAGCAATCAGCACATCATCTCCACTCGGCTGGTTGATTGGAAAACTGAGGTCCATTCCACCCTCATATTCTGGCGGGGGTTGTATACGCTCCATGCGCTCCAGCTTTTTTTCCCGGCTTTTGGCTTCCCGATGACGCTGTCCAGCCTTGTAACGTCGGATAAATGACTTGAGTCGAGCAATCTCATCCTGCTGTTGTTCATAGCGCTTTTTCTGCTGCTTTCGCCGACTCTCCCTCTCTTTCAGATATCCTGTGTAGTTGGTGTGAAAATGTCTAACTGCTCCCTCATGTACTTCCAGTATTTCATCGACCACGCGGTCAAGGAAGTATCGGTCATGGGAAACAGCTATGACAGCCCCCGGGTAATCCTTTAGATAACCTTCCAACCATTCGGTAGCTTCAAAATCGAGATGATTGGTGGGCTCGTCCAGAAGCATCAGGTCGGGACGTTCGAGGAGAAACCTGCCGAGAGCCAACCTGACCTGTTCTCCCCCAGAAAATTCACCCGAGGGTTCTTCCAAATCTTCTTCAGCGAACCCGAGGCCCAGCAGTACAGATCTCGCCTGTGATTCTGCATCATAGCCTCCCTGCCGTTCAAAGGTGCTCAAGAGCGAACCATATCGTCGCAGCAGATCATCACGCCTGGTAGTATCGTCTTCCTGGGAAATCTTCTTCTCCAGACTCCGTAGTTCTTCTTCCATCTCGGTCAGATGGGCAAACGCATCCATCGCCACCTGCAGCACAGTTCGATGTGGATCATATTCAATGTCCTGCGACAACCTGACAATCGAATGATCGCCATACACAGTCACCTCACCCTCATCAGGAGTTATTTCTCCTGACAATAGGCGCAGGAGGGTGGTTTTACCTGCACCATTTTGCCCAACAATTCCCATACGGGCCTTTTCGCGCACCATAAACGATGCGCGGGAGAATATCTGGGTTCCTCCCAAATATTTTCCAACTTTCTCAACGTTTAATAAAGTCATGAACCACCCTCCCAGGAAAATAAGTTGGTGCCAGTTGACATCTCTTTATGATCGCAGTTCAGCACTGAACTCTTCCTGCAAAGCGGTAACAATATGCTGCTGATAGTCTTGTACTTCGTCATCTGTGAGTGTTCTGTCGGTTGCCCGGTAAGTCAGCCGATAAGCTACACTCTTTTTGCCCTCGGGCACCTGTTCACCTGCGTACACGTCAAAAAGGTCGATCGATTCTAGCAGTTCTCCTCCGGCCTCTCTCATGGCCTTAACTAACTTCTGATAAGTAAGGTCTACATCAACAACCAGGGCCATATCCCGAATCGACGCAGGATAGGAGGGAAGCTGATCGAATTTTGGTACCAATGAGGCTACCTTACTAACAATATCAGCATTAAGTTCGGCTATACAGACCCGCTGGGCAAAACCCATTTCTTCTGCAATCTCGGGATGCAGCTCACCAAAACATCCAACAGATTCCTCACCCACAAAGATCTCTGCTGCTCTGCCCGGATGCAGAAAATAGGCCCGGGACTGCTGGACCTTCCAGTCGTCAATATGCAGGGCGCGCATCAGCCCGTCTATTACTCCCTTGATGTAGAAGAAGTCGACCTCCTCGGGCTCTGACTCATGCCAGGATGATGCTGTTTGATAGCCGCTGGCTGCCAGAACGAGTCTCTGCTTCTCTTGGGGCTGCGAGTCTACAGGGATATGTTCGGGAATATAAACAGGAGCCCATTCGAAAAAACGAACCGATTGAAACTGCTCACTCGTTTGATTGTTCTCTAAAATCTCCAGAGCTGACGCCACTAGAGTTGTTCGGAGATATTTTTGCTCCCGTCGCATGGGGTTTTGCACCTCTGCTAACCGACGATGTGGGTGTTCATCTGGAACTCTCAATGCCTCCAGCATCTGTGGAGCGAGCCATGAATCGGTTAACATTTCATAAAATCCGACCCCGGAAAGAAATTTGCGCAGTCTTTCACGGACCTGTTCGTCGCGAGGTGGAACATAACCAGAAACTGCGGTCTGTGGCTCATCACTGGGAATCTCATTGTAGCCGTGCAGTCGAGCAATTTCCTCGACAAGTCCTACCTCTCCCTCAATGTCAGGGCGCCAGGTTGGCACCAACACATCCACGGTGCTATTTGACTCCTGCACTTCAAAACCCAAACGGACCAGGTAATCTTTCATACAATCCATATCGAGAGCAGTTCCCAACAAGTCATTCACCCGCTCTGAGTTTAGCGTCAGTCTACGGCGGGATATTTTCTGCGGATAGACGTCGATGATGCCCCTGGTCGACTTGCCCCATCCTCCATCTGACAGTATCTGCATAACTCGATGCAGGGGTTGGACTGTGCCTTGTGGATCCCTGCCCTTTTCAAAGCGCATGGAGGCATCAGTTCGTTTTTGAAGCCTGCGTGAGGTCCGCAGTATGCTCCGGGAATCAAAATAAGCAGACTCTATGAGAATCTGGTCTGTGTCTGAATCTACTTCAGAATTCAGACCGCCCATCACCCCGGCGATGCCAATAGCCCTGTAAGCATCAGCTATAACCAGGTCATCCTGTTGGAGTTTGTGTTCTTCGCCATCCAGCGTCTCAATCTGTTCGTTGTCACGAGCCCTGCGCACTACCAATTTACGTTCAGTAACCTGGTCCATATCAAAAGCATGCAGTGGCTGCCCCTGTTCCAACATCACCCAGTTGGTAGCATCGACGACATTGTTGATAGGACGAAGCCCGCTGGCAATGAGGTCGCGCTGCAAAGGCCAGGACGATGGTCCAATCTCAACATCAGTCATGACTCCAGCGCTGTAGCGTGGGCAGAGCTCTTCGGCTGCAACTTCAACCTCAACAGCATCGTGCACACACAGAGCTTCGCCAGCAACTTCATAGACAGGGTCTGAAATCCTCACTTCGCATTCTAAAGCTGCCTCAAGTTCCCTCGCCACCCCCAGAACACTCTGACAATGCGCTGCATAGTTTGGCGTCAGGTCGAGTTCAAAAATCTTATCATCCAACCCGAGGGCTTCCTTAACCGGTGCTCCTGATTCAGATTCCTCAAGTTCGATAAGCCGATCATCTGCTCCCAGCTCGAGCCCAAGTTCAGAAGCAGAACAGAGCATGCCCTCCGATAAAACATCTCCAAAACTCTGTCTCTGTACACAGCTGCCATCGGGAAGTTCTGCCCCGGTAAGGGCCAGGGGCATGTATACGCCACTCCGGCAGTTAGGTGCTGCACTGACCACGGTGAGTTGACCGGCTCTGCCCGCATCGGCGGTACACTTGAACAAATTCCCCTCCGGCATTTCTTCCACTTTCTCAATATAAGCCATGACTATTTTGTCAAGCAGCTGGGGACAAAGTGGGTCAACTGCATCCACATTTAATCCCAAAAATGTAAGACGTTCTGCTAATTCTTCCGCTGACATATCAATCTGGACATACCTCTGCAACCACTGATGAGATAATCTCACACCACTTCACCCCTCACAGCTGTTCCAAAAATCGAAGGTCATTCCGATAAAGTTCTCTTATGTCGCGAATACTGTGTTTTAACATTGTAAGCCGCTCTATCCCAACACCAAAAGCGAATCCAGAAACTTTGTCTGGGTCATATCCACCATTTTCCAGTACCTGCGGATGAACCATCCCGGCGCCCAGAATTTCCAAAAAGCCTGTGTTATTACAAGTGGGGCAGCCTTCCCCTCTGCAGGCAGTACAGCTAACATCTACCTCCGCGGAAGGCTCAGTAAATGGAAAGTAGCTTGGACGGAATCGGATCTCAACCTCAGATCCGAATAGACGTCGGGCAAAATGCAGTAGAGTTGCCCGCAGCTGCCCAAACGTTACTCCTTCATCAATGAGAAGCGCTTCACACTGGTGAAACACTGGAGTATGGCTGATATCCTCATCCCCCCGACGATAAACCCGTCCCGGCCCTACTATACGAACAGGAAGCTGTGGGGATACCGACTGCATATACCGAAGCTGAATAGGTGAGGTTTGCGTTCGTAATACCAGCTCATCAGATAAATAGAAGGAATCCTGCATGTCACGCGCCGGATGATCGGCAGGAATGTTCAAGCCGGTGAAATTGTACCACTCGGTCTCTACCTCCGGCCCTCGTGCGACCTGATAACCCATGCTGACTAGAATATCAAGAACTTCATCCATTGTGCGGGATAGAGGATGAAGCCTTCCCGTGGGAATTGGTCTGCCAGGCGCAGTGATATCTACACGTTCCTCTTTTATCCTGTTCCGCTTCTGGATTTCTTCTACATTACGGAGCGCATCTTCAATTGCGCGTTCAACCTCAGATTTGACTTGATTGCCCACACGCCCTACCTGAGCACGCTGTTCCTCAGGTAAATCCCCAATACCTCTGAGAATGGAAACAATTGAACCCCCACGTCCCAGGTATTCAATCCTGACCTTTTCTATTGCTTCCGGCTTTTCAGCTTTTTCTAACTGCTGCATGGCTGATTCCTTCAGTGTTTTCAATCGTTCAACTGGATGCAATGTCATACCTCCTATCAGTCTTCCGGGGAATCCCCCCGAAACAAAACGAAAACTCTCGACCCACAGGGGCGAGAGTTGGTCACTCACGCGGTACCACCCTGTTTCCCGTCATCACGACGGCTCACAGTGGAACAGCTGGCAATGATAACGGTCTTGCAAACCGGCTCCGTCTACTCCAGATTCAACGGGCTGCTCCCGGATGAATGTTCCTTCCCCATTTGGAAAAAGCTTTCCAGCTGCCGCTTTTCTCTCTGAGGCCAAATTGCGGGGAAGTACTATGTCCAATCATTGCATTTTAGTATTACATTATGTCTCTCAGTTTTGTTGACCCCAAACAAACTGCGAATCATTCAACATTCTGTAAATGATGTAAGCTTCAAGCGACCCAGTCATTTCGAACATGCTCCAATAAAATTCCGCTGTCACTATAGCTCACGCCCCTCCATTGACCGCAATTATATCACGACTATTCTACTGCGGTCAAATTTTCTTCCCTCCGATTCCTCCCTATATCAGGAAAAAGGACTGAGGCTATAAAGCATGATTGAACAGGCAGCAGCTACATTCAGGGATTCGGCATCTTCAACCATTGGAATGCTCAACGTAACATCTGCTGCATTCTCTGTTTGCGAACTGATGCCCTCACCTTCTTCTCCGAGCACCAGAAGTGTGCGTTCTGCCGGAACAAAATCTTTCAGCTCCAGTACTGCCCGCGGCGAACTTGCCACCACACAAAGACTACCACCAGAAAGCAGTTCTCTTGCTTGTATCAAGGATATGTTTCGCAAGCCAGGCAGGGAAAAACAAGAGCCCGCTGAGGCCCTCACAACCCGGGGATTGAAAGTCTCCACAGTACCCTCTGCACACAGATAGGCACCGGCCCCGAGAGCATGAGCAGTCCGTATCATCGCTCCAAGGTTTCCCGGATCAGAAATGCGGTCCAACCACAATATTACTGCCCCACCCCAGCGGCTCACTGATTTTTTAACCCGGCGCAACACAGCCTCATCATCCCAGATGGGTTGTTCAACAACGCCAACCATTCCCTGTGGCGTAGCAACTGTACTGATGGATTCAACTATTTCCTCGTTAACCGAAAAAACTGGGGTGTTCTGAGAACGCAAGCGAGAAATAAAGTCCCCATTTTGCTGCAAAAAAGCCGGGGTGCCGAAAAGAATCTCAAGCGGCACCTGGGCTTGCAGCGCAGCAGTTGCCGTTTTTATGCTTTCCACCAGGGTGGCTTGTCTGCTCTGGCGATATTTTTTGTTTTGCAGTTTTCGGGCTGCTTTTACCCGTGAATTTTGAGTGCTTGTTATCTCTCCGTCGACCTGACAGCCGCCGTCATCATCCAGCCTCATTGAGGTGAACTCTTGCCTCCTCAACCAGCGCCTGGAATGCTTCCTCATCATTAACTGCCAGATCCGCCAACATCTTTCGATTAATCTCAATGTTAGCTTGTTTTAAACCATGGATAAACCTGCTGTACGAAAGTCCATGCTGTCTTGCCGCTGCGTTAATTCTGGTAATCCACAGACGGCGAAAATCTCTTTTTCGCTGACGCCGGTCTCGATAAGCATACCAGAGAGCCTTGAGCAAACGCTCATTAGCCAACTTGTAAAGTCTATTTCCTACTCCTCGATAACCCTTTGCATCTTTTAGAATCTTCTTCCGTCGTCTTCTTTTTTTCGATCCCCGTTTTACTCTTGCCATAACCCTACTACCTCCTGCGACATCTGCTGAACGTATATATTGCAGCAGTTACGTCGTTTTTAATCCTCTCGTCTACACTCGAAGATCAGTAACCTGCAGACCAATCAGTAAATAAATCCATTCAATCTTCTTTGTTGGGGGCCAAAACCATAATCATGTTCCGACCTTCCATGCTAGGGGTTTTTTCCACCCGGCTGACATCTTGCAACTGCCGGCGTATATTGTGCAGAAGCTCACGGCCAATATCGGAGTGAACGATTTCTCTTCCCCGGAACATGATAGTTATTTTGACCTTATCTTCATTTTCCAAAAACTTACGAGCCTGGCGCACTCTCACCTGGACATCATGTTCCTCGATGTTCGGGCTCATCTTCAGTTCCTTCAACTGAGTGGTTTTTTGCTTCTTGCGCGCTTCTCGTCTTTTTTTCTCCCGTTCATATTTAAATTTCCCAAAATCCATGATTTTGCATACGGGAGGGTTAGCTGATGAAGCTACTTCCACCAGATCAAGACCCTGTTCGTAAGCGGCATCCATGGCTTCTGAAACTGAAACAATACCCACCTGGTTACCGTCATTATCAACAAGACGTATTTTGCTGGCGCGAATCTGCTCATTGACACGAAATTTCTGTTCGCTTATAACTCTTCACCCCCAAAAGAAAATTGGACTGGAGGAATTGATCCGCCCTCCAGCCCAGCAACACGAAACTCATCAAGTGCTCAGCTTTTTAGAACTATCAGTTCAGGCCCGCAAGCTGCGCAGTTTTCAAGATGCGCGCCGGCAGGCGAGGAGCGGATAACTCCCACTTTGAAAATCGACAATATAATAACTATTAGCTTTACCTTGTGGAGTATATCACGCAACGTCTGGATTGGTCAAAGGCCCAAAGAAGACACAGATAACCAAAAGCATGCTCCCCATCAATTTGCAAATTTTATAAGTCCAACTGTTACCTGCGAACGTCTAGATAACTATCTTCATAGCAGTTGACATCAAAACAACCTTCACCAATGTACATCCATAAATGGCATGTGAGCATTGCTGGGTAATAGGTTGGCCGTGCTGAGATTGATGATGATCAACCCATAATCAAGAATACACCAACCAACATTATTGCAATGCCAGCTATTCGGGTGATAACCAAATATGCTTCACTGGGCTCACCATCACGCAGTCTCCAGCCCAAATCCAGAACGAAAGCCAGACGGGGGTTTGCTGTCGAGAGCAAACCGGCAACAACACAAAGCAAACCAATGAAAACATTGCGATTGCTGCCCTCGTCGGCGATAGATTCGGGGACTCCAAATACAATGATACCCAACCCATCAACCCTGTCCCAGTCATCAAAGTCAGTAGGGGTCCCTGGTTCCGCAGACCCAGTGCTGGAACCGTTGCGATGAGAGCGCCTCAGAGTTCGTCCGTCGGGGAAACGAACAGAGAAGTTCCTTGATGTTCCGGAAACAAGATACTCTTCAGTTCCGGTTCTTGTTTCAAAAAGCACTGAGTACTCCCACTCATCTTCGCTGCCCGGCTGAATGATAATTCTGTTATCACTCGTCTCTGCCTCGAAAACCTGATGGTGCTCTTCTTCCTGAACGAGAGAGTACGTGTCTGATTCAAAGAAAAATGTCGGCTCAGGAGCCTCCGCAGTACAGCCAGCCAAGAGCAATGCTGAAAGTAGCAGCAAAAAAACACTCTGTCTTTTAAGAGACATTACTAAGCCCCAACTTTCTTACCTGCTAACAGATATGACGTGAAAAAATGACACCTGGTTCCCTCACCTCAGGCTCTTCTATCTAGCGCCCTGCATCAACCTGATAATTGTTGGCAGGACTCGGCTCCTAG
>CAZRFK010000029.1:0-21100 GCA_964599275.1 uncultured Clostridia bacterium | reverse complement strand
CTATTTCTTCAGTGACAGATAAAAGGTTCTTTTTGCTGTCCTGCGGAAGGCGCCATAAAAGACTGCGGCGGTTGGGATGCAGGTCAGAAAAAGCTCCCGCCAGAATCAAATTTTCCGTTATATCACGGTCCAGTTCGGTTCGCCCCCAGTAATCGGAAAATGATGAGAACGCTCTTTTTTTTCGGGCCTGCAGTATGGAATTCAAACCCTCCTGCGTCATCTCTTTAACCTGAGCCAGACTGATGCGGATATCCCCATTTTCAACAGTAAACCTTGCACCGCTGTGATTTATGTTCACGGGCAGAACCCTCACTCCCCGGCTGCGTGCCTCTACACATAACGTGTTGGAGGGATAATATCCCATGGGACTGTGAGTAAGCAGGGCGGCCAGATATTCGGCTGGAAAGTGACATAGTAGATAGGCTGTCTTGTAAGCCAGGGTAGCAAAGGCAGCTGCATGTGCCTCACAAAACCCATAAGATGCATATCCCTCAATAGATAAAAATATCTCTCCAGCCATCTCCTGATCTACTCCCCGCTGTTGAGCTTTATTTACAAACAATTTCCGGAGTTTCTCCATCTCGTCTCCGGGGCGGCTGCGGCTCATAACCCGACGCAGGCGGTCTGCCTCACCGGGAGTAAACCCGGCCACCTGCACCGCGGTTTCTATTACCTGTTCCTGAAAAAGGATAACTCCGTAAGTTTTTTTTAAAATGGAGCGAAGGGATGGATGGGGGTAGGTAATCGGCTCATCTCCCCGCCGTCGGGCTATAAAAGGTTCCACCATATCCCCCTTTATTGGTCCAGGGCGAATTAAAGCCACCGAGGATATGATATCTTCCAGGCAATTCGCCTGCAGCCGGGTTTGCAGGGCCCGCTGCGCGGGGCTTTCCAGCTGAAAAACCCCCACAGTCTGTCCCTTACCTATCATGTCGAATGTATCTGGATCCTCCAAGTCCAACTCACGACAGTCAAAATCGGGATGTTGTTTCTTTATTTCACACACAGTATCCTCTACAGCTGATAATGTTCTCAAGGATAAAAGATCAAGTTTGACTAATCCCAGATCTTCCACCCCCTCCTTGTCAAACTGCGTTATTACCTCCCCACCTCCCGACCACTGCAGGGGTGTGATCTGAGCCAGGGGAACATCAGAGATAACCAGACCTCCCAGATGAGTTCCAAGATGGCGGGGCAGCCCTCCCACTGCCTTCACAGCAGAAAATAATTTCTCGAATCTTTTCCACTGCAGTTCATCATCAGAACGATTCGCGAATTCGGGTAAATTCTGTATCAGATGACGGCACTCTTTGGCGCTGCTGCCCCCCGGCAGCGTTTTTGCCAGGGTGTCGATCTGCCTTTTGGGATATCCCATTATCTTGCCCAGTTCTCGAACTGCTGACCGGGCTCTAAAAGTCTGATAAGTGGCTATCCGGGCTACCCTCTCATGACCGTGCTTTTTGTAAACATAATCAATAACCTCATCGCGGCGGCGCGCATCAAAATCGATATCTATATCGGGCTTTTCTCCTCTTTCCGGGCTCATAAAACGTTCGAACAGGTGGTCCCGCTTTACGGCATCCACCTGTGTGATCCCCAGACAATAAGCAACCGCTGAATCAGCCGCCGAACCCCGACCCAAATATCTAATACCGCGGCTGCGGGCAAACCTCACCACATCTTCAACCAGAATGAAATAATCAACATAACCCATCTGATTAATGATGCCCAGTTCATGTTCCAGGCGCTCGCGTACCGTCGAGGTGATCTTACTGTACCGCCGTCCGGCACCCTCATACACCAACCTGCGGAGATACTGTTTGGAAGTGGAATCGGACGGTACCTCCACGGAAGGGTGATGCCTCTGCCCCAGAGATGGCGCAGACTCGCAGACAGAAGCTATTCGGCTGGTATTACGTACCGCTTCTGGCATACCGCGAAAATATCTCTCCATAACCTCGGGAGGTTTTAAGTAGTTTTCAGCATTAAGAGGGCGGTGCGGAGACGGCTCTGTCAGGGGAGTCTGCGTACGAACGCAGGTTAGAAGATCGTGAACCCAAAAGTCCCTTTTATTCGCATAATGTACGTTGTTTGACGCTACCATTTCAGTACCGGTCTCCTCTGCCAGTTCCTGAATCTTTTTGTGAAGCATACGGTCGCCCGGTAAAAAACTGGGCTGAATCTCCAAAAAAAAGCGCGGCCCCGCAATGGAACGGTAAAAATCCAGCCGGTGCCTGGCCTGTTTATCCTCTCCCTGCAAAAGCAGTGCAGAAATATCTCCGCGCCGGCACCCCGACAGAAAAAACAGATCCTCGTTAAACTCCTTCAACCACTCGGGATTCAAACGGGGATTGTTTCTCTCGTTTTTCAGGTGACTGCGGCTCAATAAAGTGCACAGGTTAGCCCAGCCCTGATCACCACGCGCCAAAGCCAAAATATGATATCCTCCCTGCAGAGTAAATTCCACTCCTGCAATGGCTTTTACACCGTATCTATCAGCGATGCGGCGAAAATCAGAAAAGGCACAGAGATTGTCATGATCGGTTATGGCCAGAGCATCCATTTCACACTCTGCAGTCTTTTTAACCAGCTCCTCAACAGTGCTGGCTCCGTCCAAAAAAGAAAATTGTGAATGACAGTGTAAGTGCACAAAACTCACTTTTGTCGGGAGCACGACAGACTCCCATTTCAACTCCCTTCAATCGTAAATTCGGTACAGCACCCATTGTCCTTTCTGATCACACCGGTAAACCTCCACCACCTCATCGCTCTCCATTCTTATCCGGTAAAAAATCTTTTCACTTTCTCCCTCCCACCAGCGCCCGACGTCCTTCCACACCTCCATAAGTTCTTTCACACAACACCACCTGCCCTTAAACCATAAAGCAGAGGGTTTATCCGCTGAATCCAGACGCACCCTGGTTTTTTGCTGTGTCAGTCGGCTCATTTTTGTCCCCCCTCACTCTGACGAAACGGGTCCCAAAATGCAAACATCTTTTCCTTTCGGCTGCACACAGCACCTTCTCCCCAATAGACCACATCATTTGAATGCTTTTTCTGCAGCTTACGGGTGATTTCATTTATTGTATTTCTATTGTTTTTGGTCTCAGCTTCCCAGAACAGATTTACCTGTTGAGGTTTTTCCTGCTGCAGCTGAGCCGCTTTGACCTGAAGATGCATCGGATCTTCTCCGGACCCCATTATTTCGCTGATTTTCTCCCTTGACGCCAGTGGCAGGAGCATCCAGTAGATGCGCGATTCATCCCTTATCGGATCCGGCAGGATACGACTGGCTTCAATGCTCCGTCCTGATTCAGATCCTGCTCTCAGATATAATAATCCAGCAACAAGCCCGGCTGACTTCAACTGAAGGGCCAGATTTTTTGCAGCCTCAGCCAACAAGTTTTCCAACTCAGAAAATGAAGAAGAAAAAATTTTCCCTTCCCACTGCCGGTGTGCAGGTGGATAATCAGCAGCCACCGGCTGAGGATATTCCCCACGACAGTACTGAAGCAGCTGCTGGGCGCGGAGCCCAAAGTGCTGTCTCAACAAAGAATCGGGAGTTTCTTTCAACTGGCCTACAACCCTTACCCCCAGCTTCTCCAGACGTTTGATCAACTTCCGAGGAAAAGGCCACAAAAAGGAGACAGGAAGATTTCGTAAGAATCTCTCTTCCTCTCCTTCCGCCACAGTCAGAAGGGTCCCCCGCTCATCACCATCTGGAGGAAAAAAAGATGCTGGTTCTGGACATTGAAAATCATCTTTTTGCAGAAGCATTACCGCAATTTTGGCTACCAGTTTATTAGCACCAACTCCTGCGAAAAAACGATGCCCCCTGTGTGGAAACAACTGATCAAGCAAAGAGGAAAAAATTTTTCGGGGAGAATCATTGCTGGCCAACTGCAAAAAAATCTGCATACGATTTTCAACTTCAACCCGGGGAGTTACGCTCCCTCCCCATTTCAAAAGTGCATCTCTGCGCTGATCATAATTTTCATCTTCCAGCTCCACTTCCACTGCTTTACCGGTGAAATGACGGGCCTGACTCAGGGGCATTCCTTTTTTTACTCCCAGCCTGGCGGCGGCCGAACACAGATCTGCAACCCTTTTATCCTGGATCAAAAGAAGTGGGTTTCCTGCAGGATGGGCATGCTCTCCCTTTTTTAGTGCAGCATACAACCCCTCGACATCCACATACATTACACCGGCGACCATCTATACCCGCCCCCAATCGAACATTTGTTTGGTGTGTTTTATATATTAATTATCTCCAGTAATTCAGTCAAGAAGATGATGGTACCATATGTTGGGGAAGTTGGAAGGTGTTGAAAGCCAGGGGAACAAAAAAGCGTACAGCATCGTTAAAAAGCAGAGCCCCCAGTCCATAAGCGGACTGAGAGCTCGTATTCCTTTTCCCAGCGAGCAGGATTAAGGGGATTTACTTTGAGCAGTAAAGATCAAACGGGTATTATCATGTCCTGCAGTTTGCGAGGATAATAGGTGATGAAGTCCATCCCTTCTCCGGTAACCACCACAGTATCGGAGTGGCGGAATCCACCCAGACCCGGTACATATATCCCGGGTTCCACACTGAATACCATGCCCGGCTCCATGATGGTATCATCGCCTATATCGAAAAAAGGAGCCTCGTGTCCCAAAAGACCCAGGGCATGACCGGTGTGATGCCGCCAGTTATCCTGCAGATCATATTTATCATAGATGGACATAACTGCCTCATCCACCGAAGAGCAGGGTTCACCAGGTTTGATGGCATCAAAAGCCACCTTCATCATCTCCATCATATAACCATAGTACTTCTTTTGTTCGTAGGTGGGTTCTCCCAAAAACATTGTTCTTTCCAGCTCGCTCACATAACCACCCACGCTTGATGAAGCCCCGGTAACCAGATTCTCCCCTTCCTTCATGACCGCATTGATATTAACTGCGTGTGGCAGCGCAGAGTTTTCGCCAATTTGCCCCCGAAATCCGGCGCGAGCTCCTGTATTTCCGTAAGGCCTGTATTCTGGACCCAGAGTTTTCATCATAGCCATGGTGGCTTCCTGACTGGCCTGCATTGAAACTTCATTTTCAGTACGTCCGGGGGTACAATATTCCTGCAGCAGCGCATGAGCCAGATTACCCCAGCGGGCACTCTCCCGGATAAGCTCAATCTCCGCCGGACTTTTAAGCATGCGCATCTCTTCCACGATGGTCTTATCAGTGCACAACTGCACATCCGGCAGTACATCGGTTAGAGTGGGGCCGCGATAACCCATGGGGCTTCCATATCCAGCGCTTTCGGCAAGGAACTTACTTTCTCCCAATCCCCTTCCTTTTATCTCTTCGGCAAGATGCTTCATGGGATGTTTTTTGCCCGGATATTCTGGATACGTTACAACATCATCTAACAGCTGCGCAGTTTCGGCGTGCTCGATCTCCAGTTCAGGAACGAACAGGAATGACGATCCATCAACCGGCAGAACCAGGCATGCCGGTCGCTCGGTTGAAATGAAGTGAAAGCCCGTCAGGTAAAAGACTGACAGGGAAGAAAAAGTTATGAAAGCTTCAGCTCCTTTTTTCTCCGCATGTTCCCGCACCTTCTGCTGACGACAATGCATACCATCTTTACCTATCTTCAATCTCATTTTATACCTCCTCAGTGGCCGTATAAAACACGGCAGTTGTGTGCTAATTCATCATGCAGTATCCTATATCCTGCAATCTTCATATTTTAAAAGTTTCTAAATACTGGTCAATAAATATGCAAGTATTCTGCACGTTTAAAGATAGGTCAAAAGATCCCTGTATTTTGCAATCAACCTGGAGTTGTGTTCATCTCCTCCGGGCACGTTTGCACTCATGAACACTGGTGGCTCTTCATTGTCACCAGCTAAATTGCATACCACCTGACATATCACCGCGTTAATCAGGGCAGCTCCCACCACAGTGGATGAAGGTCCCACTCGTCCAGGATGATGGGGTATGTCAACCAGAGCATCGCCAACCGGCCCGCCTATATCAACAACCAGATCAGCCACCTCAAAAAGACGTTTTCCACTGGAATGACGCGATGATACCTTCTGTGAGTAATTTACGGAAGTAAGAGCAGCAACTCTCAGACCCTCTTTTTTCCCATGCAGAGCCATATCTATGGCTGCGGGATTTCTTCCAGAAACAGATATGGTGAGCAGGATCTCATCCGGAATGGGCTCCACTGAATCAAGCCAGACCGGGGAATAACCCTCCACTCGCTCAGCCCGGGAAGTAGCGGTAATGGGACGCACATCAACAGTTGTTCCCGGCACAAAGATTGGGTTGATTAGAGCCAATCCCCCGGTACGGTAGAACGTCTCGGCTGCCAGTAATCCGGCGTGGCCACTTCCGAACACGAAAATCCGCCTCTCTTGCCGCACTGCCTCAGATATCCAGTCAGTCAGTTTGGCAAGATTCTCCCTCTGATCTTCGGCCTGCTGTTCGATCAGATCAGTGACCTGCTTAAGGTAAAGGTCAAAGCCATCACCATCCATGTTTTTCATACCTCTTTTCCGCCTTCTCATTATGCTCAGCCGTGTCAGGCCGGTTGACACTCTGATATACCGACGGCGTCAGTCCGCGTTCTGCTAGCCGCTGCGCAACTTCCGCGCTCAGCGCCCACAGGGCAGTCACCGCACCTATTCCCGAAGATGGAACTATCCTTTCCCCCATGTCTGCAAGGCTGAGAGTGGAGTCACCATAGGGAGCCTGGTTGTCTATTACCAGGTCAGCGGCCTCGAATAAACGCTTCCCTGAGGGGTGTTCTGATTCCAGTTTTTTGGAGTATGTCAGTGAAGTTACGGCAATGACCAGTGCCCCCCGCTTTTTAGCACCCAGGGCCACCCCCACGGGGGCCACACTTTTGCCCGAAACCGATCCAACTATAATTACGTCGTCGGGCCCCAGACACGAGGCCTCCAGCGCACATTCCGTCAGTTCAACCATTGAGGAAGGAGGAACTGGCGAAACATTCTCTCTTTGCCGCACCGGATTGGTGATAGAAAACTCCCAGCGCAGCGGTCTCCACAGGGCCAATCCTCCAGCCCGATGCACCAGTTCACGATCAACCAGATGCCCGGTATCAAAGATGTGCACCGTTCCTCCATTGGTAACCCGACAGACAATGGCCTCAGCTGCTTTTTTGATGGTTTCCATCTGAGTTTTCTCAATCTGGTCGATTATATCCCTGAACAGATCACAAACTCTTTCACCGGCCATCATCTCACTCCTCTCTGGGGTCTTCCCCATCGCCGATGCAGTGAAATCTGTACCCGCACCATCTACAAAAATCACTCCTGTTGGGAGGATAACAGGTATGTTCATCACCCAACTCTATTCCTTCTACCATTTTCAAGAGTCTTTCTTCCATATCCCCATCAACGGGATAATCTTCATCTACCTCAATAAATTCACCGGGATTCAGAAAGTAAAATCCAGTGCGATCGAACTGGATGCCCAGAACCTGCTCGGCCGCCCAACGGTATACCTGCAGTTGAAAACTGTAGTGCTCAACACGCCTGTCAATTTCCTCTCCCTCGACTTCATCACTTTTGAAATCGACCAACGCCCACTGGCCCTCATCTGTTTGGTAAAGTTGGTCCACCTTCCCCACCACGTAAGGACGGCAGAATTTATGGTTTGAGTTCTGTGTCTGCAGGGGACAGGAAAATGCCCACTCGCTGTAGGCTGAATTTCTGCTGTGGGCCTCTTTTATCTCCGAGTAAACATCCGACTCAAGATAGGGCTGCACCAGTTCTTTTACGCGCTTTTTCATCTTTTTCCCTGCCGCAATGCTTGTCGGCAGCCCGCTTTCCTTCATCGCGACTTCAATTGCTGCAGGCAGCTCCTCGCCGGGGATCAACTCACAAACCCGGTGTACTGCAGTTCCAAGAATAAGCGGATCAACCCCTCCATCTCCCCGTTTGCCAGACAGCCGCCACCAGTCCAGGTCCAATACGGAATGTTCGGGCCAGTTCAGCCGGTGTTTTAAGAGATAAAGCCGTTTACAGTGCTGGTAATCGAGAAGCGAAGTCACCGAATGCCCCCGGTGAATCGCCTCTCCAGAAGGAGAAACCGACTGGGCAATCCCCGCCTGCAAAGCCTCCCGCACACCAGGTATATCCCCCCGCATATCTTGCACCTCATCTGCAGAAGCCGCCACCTGATCTTTCTGTCCGTCGATAATTTCACGTTCAGAGACATCAATTAATCTCCACCTGACCAGCTGTTCAGCTTCGGTTCCACAGAGTCCCTCCCCCAACCATTTAACATAGGAATTGGCCTCTGCCCCCGATGTGTTCAAACAGTCATCAAAACATCCATCAGCAAAATCAGCAGGGTTTTTGGGTCCGCGCCCGGCAAGGACCAGTTTGTTTTCTGCCCGGGTACAGGCCACATAAAAAATGCGTCTTTCCTCCTGCAAGGCAGCCCTCTTCTCCCACTTTTTGAAACTATCATGCAAACAGTCACCTTCATATTTCATACGGACCGCCAATCCTCTATCGGGATGCAAAATGAAGGGATACTTGATGGACCTCGCCCGTGATGTGCAGGCCCCGGGGACGATCACCACGGGAAATTCCAGCCCCTTGGCCTTGTGAATGGTCATCACCCGCACCACATCGGCACTTTCCGGATCTATCTGTGCCTGCCCCTCATCCGAGGCTACCTCAATCAGAGTATTCAGATGGCGGGCAAACTCCGCCGTATCCACCCCATCCTGCTCATTCATCTCCGAGGCTATGTCGCACAGTTTATCGAGATTAGCAGCTGCTGCCTCGCCATTCGGCCAGCTGGCGGTGACTTCCAGGTAAGGGCTGGTCTGCAGTATGGTCTGCAGCAGTCGGTCCACGGACAGATGACAGGCCAATCGGCGCCACCACTTCAGCTGTTCAACCACTCTCAAAATCTCATCATTGCCTTCCATTTGTTCTGCATGGGTGCGCAGTTTTTGATAAAGCGTTTCCCCCTCGCACTGACTTATGGCCAGCAGCTCCTCGTCAGAAAGAGAGAAAAATGGTGAACGCAGAACTCCGGCCAGAGAAATATCATCTGTTGGATCTGTCAACCATTTTAAAAGCAGCCTGACATCAGTTATCTCGCGAGTAGCATAAAAACCCGTTCCCCCGATCACCCGGTGTGGAATATTATTTCTGCCCAGTTCGCCTGCCAACGGCTGCAGCATGCTTTTCGATCTAACCAGAACCGCCACATCACCAGCATTTCCACCTTCAGCCTGCCATTTCTCAATCCATCCAGCCACCGCTCGTCCCTGCAGCACCTTATTGTCCTCATCAGCCGGTTCCCTGTTGACCAGCAGTACTTCCAGGGGATGCCGTTCTAAAGATCCCTGGCTGTGTCCGTCAAGTTTTTTCAACTGGACCTCGCGGTCAAAAATATCGGAAAAACCGGCGTTGAATATTTCAAGGAGACCGGCTGTACTGCGAAAGTTTGTTGTCATGGAAATAACCTGAGCATCAGCAGATTTAAGATGTTTCTGCGCATCGCGGTAAACCTCAACATCCGCCCCTCTGAATCTGTAAATTGACTGATCAGCATCACCAACCAGAAATAAACTCTTGTCGCGGTCCTCCGAATTTGTTCCCAGCCTGCGGACCAGCTCCCACTGGACCCCATCTGTATCCTGGAATTCATCAATGAGTAGATGGGAGAATCTGCGGGACAGCTTATACTGCACCTCAGGATGCTTTCGCAGCAGTCTCAGCAGTAGATCCTGCTGATCAGCAAAATCCAGAGCAGATTGGCTGCTTTTGGCATCAGCAAATCTCCTGGATATTTCCTCCAAAATAACAAGGATAGACTGCAGCACATGTCTCTCGTCGAGCAAGACCGAACGGGAGGTCACATCATCGTAAAGGTTGTGCAGCTTTGTAATCAGAGGTTTAATTGCTTTGGGGCAGTAGGTTTTCTGTAAAAGGTCCACCAGATCTTCAAGCGCCTGAAGTGATTCTTTGTCCAGCTGATTCTTCCACTGGGGCCACTTTTCGGTCAGCTTCTCGAGTATTGGTGGATATACAGTGGTGCGCTGAACGGCATGGGCATCCTTTTTTTGCAGCAGCTCTTTTACTATCTGCCGCACCTGCTCGACTGTTTCGCTGCTCAATCGCCCGGAGTTACCCTCATCCTGCTCCCACTGATTGGCAGTTCCTCCCGCTGCTTCATAAAGCCGTTTTCCGGATGCAAATGTCTGTTTTTTGAGGTCCTTCCAGCTCACACCTGTGCTACGGCCGCGCAGATAAATCTTGCGCAGCATTTCTTTGTAAGAATCCTTTCTGTGAGTTGAATAACCATACTGATCGATGAATTTACGGAGGTGAATTTCGTCCCCACCACTGTCAGTAAACCAATCACTACCAGATTGAGCCTCCCGCACAGTCTGTTCGACTGTCTGCTCCAGAAGAATGCGACGGCGGTAAGAATCCATCACCGTAAACTCAGGATCCAGTCCGACGAGATGCGGGTACTGACGCAGGAGTTTGGTGCAGAATCCGTGTATAGTTCCCATGTGAATTCTATCCATTCCCCAGACCAGGGAACGCCAGTGACGGGCCCTTCCTTCAAGATCGAGCTGCTGACACTGTTTCCATCTTTTCAACAATCTGGAACGCAGTTTCTGACGCATCTGTACGGCGGCTTTATTGGTGAAGGTTATGGCAGCTATCCGGTGAGGGCTAACCCCTTCTGCCAGCAGCCGCTCCATACGACCAACCAGAACCAGGGTCTTACCACTTCCCGGACCTGCAGTGATGACTACATTGGAATCAGTTGCCGTCATAGCCTGACCCTGCGGATCAGTGGGCTCAAAACCGAATTGGTCTATTTCTTCATTTAACTTCACTTTTGTCGCCCTCCTTTATCCTTTCTGGAACTGCCATCTCCTTACCGCGCAGACGGCGTCTGTCCTGACGGCATATTTCTGAATACGAACAGTAGCGGCAGCTGTCATCCTGCGCCGGTGCCACCGGATATATCCCGCTGAAGATAGCATCCAAATACTGCTCGACATATTTTGCGGCATCCTCCAAAGTCTTCTCGAATTCTTCCTGAGAAAGAATCTGTTCGTCATCAGAATTGTCCAGACCAACAAGCTGTGCTGCACGCCGGGTATACAGACCATTGGACCAATCTGCCCCACGCATGCTTATGTAGCCTCCACCTTTAACTTCCATATACTCATCAAATTCAGTACGGGCAGCAAGGATATACAACGGCATCTGTAAATCTTGTCCGTTTTTAATCTGCTGCACATCAGGTGGATCCGAGCCAAGCTTGTAATCGAAAACAATCATCTGGTCACGATCCTCAATATCCGGTGCTTCAGTGCGGTCAATTCTGTCAACCTTCCCCTGCAGTACTACTGACCTATCAACCTGCATGTCTTCAGTAACCAGGGCATCAACCAGCTGCTGCAGGGTCTTTTTGAACCGCAGTTCAAATCGGTAAGGAAACAGATGATCCCGGTCATCAGGTGCATCATTTATCCGACCATATTCCTGATTGAGCAGTTCTTGAAGATCTTCGGCAGCCCGTCGCCTGAGAGAACTGAATGTACTTTCCGGCAGCCACTGCATTCCCTGGTGCAGCTGTCCGGTGTACTCCTGCAGCAATTTCTCCAGCCTGTCCATATGCGCATCAGGGGAATAATCTCTAAAAGCTATTTCTTCGCTGCATTCACGGTAATATTGTTCTAAAACATGGTGGTAAATCTGCCCAACGTACAGGGCTGAAATTTCTTCCTCCAGTTTGAACGGTACACCAAGTGACAGGATCTTCTCGCAGAACAGGGAAAACGGGCAGGCAGCATACCGGTTCAGCGCAGTTACAGAAAGGGAAGCGCCTTTTAACGTATTCTCCAGCTTCTGTCTGGATATCTGGGATTTCATCATCCCATCAAACCTACCAAATTCGGGCCCCCACCGCTGGCTTTCAGCGTCCAGACCGCGTTTCAAGCCTTCATAAAAGAAATGCAAAACTGCCTCGTCCTCTGCAGCGATATGGGTATTGGTTATAGCGCGGCCTTCATCGAACAGGGCACTCCATTCATCCTGGTGTAAGGCCCTGCCAGCTGAATCACGTACCAGAGCAATGCGAAGATCTTGGGCGCTGGTCAGTACCGTGCTTTCTTTTGTTCGCGTATTGTCAGATGTGAAATCAACTGTTTTTGTCGACCAAACTGAATTAATCTCGCCTGGATAAGGAGATGGGGCAGCCGGTTCTTCTCCCAAATGCAGGGGCTGCACCAGCAGAAGCTCTTTTTTGGCTGCTGCAGTACATCGAAAAAACAGCTCAGCTTCCCCCCGGTCATGCGCCCGTGGATCGCTCCATTGTCCAAACTCACTGACGGCATCCGGTTTTTGCCTATATTGTTGAAACAGTTCATTTTCCAGCCAATCTTCCTGTTGTGCAGCCGGGTACACCCCATCAACCATATATGGGATAATCACGAGCGAATATTCAGCTGCGCTGACTTCTATCGGGCTTACCAGATGAACACCTCGACCTGCCTGCGGAAACAAAGAAAGTTCATTCAGACCGCGGGGAATCTGTACTGATGCATTGTTCAGCAGATCTTTTATTACCCGGTTCAAAATCCGCGATGAGGGTCCTGAACCTGCAATCTGTCCGATGATCCCTTCAAGACGCCACAATGCACCATTCTGTAAAGATTCCAATACCTTCATATCTTTCAGCAATTCGGGGCTGTATCCCCGGTCCACATCTACCAGATCCTTTATAGTCTGAGGCATTCCCAGAAGTGTCAGACACCTGTGGAGGTGCCCGAGCACCTGCGGCCAGGTTAAACCAGTACTGTCATTTTCCAGTGTTAAAAGTTTCTGCAGGTTAACTACATCCTTTTTCAGCTGCTCAATTTCTGTCACTCGCTCCACGTTGATATTCCAACTGATGTCTCCGTCGCCACTATTTCGAGACTTCAGAGAACGTATTATCTCATCCAGACGGCGGACGATTTCCTCTCCAGAGGATTCTTCTGCAATCAAACGGGGCAAGTGTTTCATATCGTATCCAGTCACATCATCCGGGGCACAGTCGTACCAATCCGCACGAAAATATGGAGAGGCGGCCACCCGGGAGATGTTTTTGACGTTGGGCTCAAAAATTGCGTCAACGAGAGATTCAATAGTTTGTCCCAGCCTGGTCTCCAAGAGGGTGGCTTCTGGGGAGAATGCCATCGGAACTTCCGCCCTTGCAAGTTGCTCAGAAACTTTTTTTCTGTGGCTTGCGTTTCTGAGGACCACACAACAATCTCCCGGTTCAACTGCGCCAGATTTAATTTTCTTCTTCAGATATTCGGCTATTTTGCTGTTTTGTTCACGTTCATCAGGCACATTCCACAGTGTTACACTGGGAAAATCCCCCTCACTGTCTTGCTGAACGCCTGGTGACAGGCTGAAGATCCGTCCCGCCAGGGAATCTGAGTCCTGTACAGGTTGGAATGTAGTCACCAGATCACTGACCAACCCCAGGCGGCGAAGGCGTTTTTCTATCGTTGGATAAAGGTCCGGGCGGTCAGGATCATGCGGCAGGTAAATCGCTGCGCTTTCAGTGTGCTCAGCAACCGCGGCCAAAAGATTTATCTGGGGTGGATTCAATCGCGAGCAGTCCTCCACGACCAACCACTGCAGATAGTAACCCTGTTTTTTGACCTGTTCAGTGAGAAGCTCAAACCACCGGCGCGTGTCAGCCCAGTCATTTTCAACCATCATGTTCTCCCAGTGTGCCATCACTGAATAGATCTCATCTGGAACGCGCGATTGAATGTCTCCGGCTGAATACCCATGTGACCGGGCAGTGGAAATAAATTTTGCAACTGATTTAGCCATTCCCTCTTTATTCCATACCTGCTCAAAAATAGAGTTCGCATCGGGCCTATTGTTCAACATGCACATTCTGATACCGACAACCTCTTCATATTTTTCCAGCCTCTTGTCCTTCACACCCAGGCGACGTGCCAGACGATTAACCCAGCCTCCCCACATCTGCACCGGTACATCCCCCAGCGGGTAACCGGCTTCACCACTGATCTGATAATACATTTCTCTCCGCCGGGCCAGGGTGACCCTATCCGCCACCAGGTAATCACACTGTTTACTGCGCCCAGAATGCTGAACTTCCAATATCCTTTTCAAATTTTTCCTCGCTAAATCTTCAGTAAGCATGCGATCTCCTCTCTGACCGATCATCAGGCCATCTCAAATTACTAATAACACAATTCTTTCAAAGAGAACCAATCCCCCCTCATGGATCTAAAGTTAACGCCCGTGTTGACTCAAAATATTCACAACACAAATTGAGGGCGCAACCCGCCCACCTCAGTTGCGCCCCCTCAAATAAAGTTTTTGCTTTTAAAGTTCCCCATTGCTTACTCGCAGCTTACTGATGCTTTTGAATCATCAGCCTCGCCATTACTGCTTTCTGAGCTGGGCTCGTCATTTTCCTGCTGTTGTTCAAGCTTCTCCTTGAACAAATTCTTCTTTGTCTGCATGATCAATTCAACAAAACTGTGTTTTCTTTTCCGCAGCTGCTTTCTCCGTCGCGCCAGCTTCTCATCGCTAATCGAACCGGACATATATTAACAGCACCCCTTCCCGGCTCGGCATCCTCTTTCACTGCTGACCACCAGGTCAGCAGCATTAGAAGACTTATATTTTCTTACATAAAACCCCTTTTGTCGGGATATCCGAGGAATGTGCCTAAACCATGATGTTATACAAAAACATAAACAACCTGTTCTTATGTTACTATTTCGTTATTCGAAGCAAATTTTCCTCCCTGAAATCATAAGAAATTTTTACGTTTTTAATACAAACCTCTGGTTATATTTCAGCAGCACAGGTGACTGGAAGTTCAGGAGATCTAAAGGGAAGAAGACGTAATGCAACCCCCTAACAGATCATTAATAAATCCCATTTTCGAACAGCAAGGGGGAATCAAATGCCAATAAACCTGATATAAACCAGGCCATAACCACTCAGTCATACCAGTTTCTGAGCATTCAACACTAAAATAGAGGCTTTCGAGTGTTTCAATATTTAGTTTGGTGAGGTATTATTCATTATCAGGCACTCCCCATTCAAAACTTCTCTTGGTTATAGTCAGCAGCAGAGAAGTATTAATGTCAACGATCCCATCTATCGTACTGATCTGCTGTCGGACGAAGCGGGAAAGCTCGTCATTGCTGGAGAAGACTCCATGGACGATGACATCAAAATCTCCTGTTGTAATTCCAACGAAATGAATTGGTTCCATCCCGGCCAAATGTTCAGCAATTTCGTCTATTCTTCCCGGTTCCACGTTCAGTCCGATTATAGCTGGGGAATCAAAACCGATCTGGAAGGGATCGGATACTGCAGATATCTTGATGACCCCCTCATCCACCAGACGGTAAAAGCGGCGCCGTACTGTTCCTTCAGTTACCCCTACTTTTTCTGCAATATCAACAAAAGACTCCCGCCCATCCTTTTGCACCAGAGTCATTATATCTTTTTCCAGCTGGTCTAATTTCATTTTCTTTCCTCCCAGATACCCAACAATTGGTATTTGTTGGAATATTCACCACTACAGTAAGTACTGCATGTTATTCTTATCACATAGCTGCTGCAAAGTGTACCCTTGTGACCCATTTACCGAAAACTGGTTATATATCACTACAATAGTCCAAACGAGAAACATGCTGACCATCGACAGCTGAACTCAGCGTCATCTTGAGCAGTGTCCTTCATGTTCAAGCATCCGCTGTTTCATCTTCTGTCCCCCACCGAAGCCACCCAGGCTTCCATCAGAACGGACAACACGGTGGCAGGGAATGAAAATGGGAACTGGATTGTCAGAAGCTGCATTACCCACCGCCCGGGCAGCACCGGGTTTTTCCAATGCTCTGGCGATCTCTCCATAGCTCATGGTCTGTCCAGGGGGGATGCCTCGCATCACCTTCCAGACTCTTGTTTGAAACTGTGTTCCTTGCGGGTCCACAGGCAGGTTGAAAATCTTGAGGCATCCATTCATATACTCAGTCAACCAGCGCCGGTACTGGTCGGTATGCTGATGGGAGGCGTCCAGCTGCAGGTTGGCGCGCTCAGTGAGTTTTTTCAAAAACTCTTCCCGCTTTGCTGCAAACAAGGAGCTGGCAAGAAGTTTGCCATCTCTCACTGCTATATGGACCTGTCCCCAATCAGTCTCAAGTGAACTGTAGTGTATAACCAGCATGCGGTCCTGCCTCTCCTTTTTGCAAAATAAAATCTACATCCTGAGAGTCGGACAGTCAATCCCTGTCCGACTCTCAGAAATCAGTCAAATGTGTTTACGCATCAGAGCAGCTCTTTGGCCCAATCTATTCCCAGTTCGCCCAGCCTCGATGAGGTGGGTCTTCCGAGTTCATCCCAACCCATCATTTGATAATAGGATAGTCGGCCCTGGTTAAATTTCTTGCGGTCGATGCCTACTCCGGCGATCGGCCCCTTTTCGTGTCCGCGGAAATAACGACTGTCCAAGTCATCGTCGCGGTCATCAAAACCGGCCTGCAGGTTGAAGATGCGGGCCATCGTGGCTGCCCGCTCCCCGACTTTCACCAGTTCATAAAGGCTGGTATCCCAACCGGTAGTCGCCCGGGTAATCTCAATGAACTCCCTCGTGGACCAGGCAACAAACTGGCAGACGACCGCACAGTTGAGCAGGTGTTTCCAGTTGGTGACATAGTAAGCCATGCGAACCTTGCCGTCGCTGAGATCATCCGCCGGTAACGGTTCGGTGACTCCAAAGATATTCAGGGAATCTGCACTTTCCACGTAAGCGGTATCGTGAATGTTATGACAGTGATCTGCGCCGGTGGGAGAAACTGCATAACCAATACCGAGGGCCTGCTTAAGCCGCGGTTCATGCATGGGGATTTCCTGTCCCTTTACGTGAAGAGCCAGCGGTTCTGTTTCAGGTCCAAACTCCTCGGCAGCTCGGGCACAACCCTCAGCCAGCAGATCTCCAATACCATCCCGTTTGGCGATCTTTTCGACCAGCTCAACCAGGGCTTCGCCGTTGCCGAAATTGGCACTGATACCGTCCAGATCATCCTCAGTCAAAATGCCTCGCTCGTAACATTCCATCACAAAGCTGATGGTCATACCACAGGAGATGGTGTCCAGGCCCCAACGGTTGCACAATTCGTTACCTTTGGCTACTGCCTCCAGGTCATCAACGCCGCAGTTGGAACCCAGCGCGCCAAGCGTTTCATACTCCGGGCCACCGTAAGTGGGATCAACATCATATTCTTCACTTTCAACTACACGTTTGCAAAAGACTGGACAGGCGTGGCAGCTTTCCCGGTCCACCAGTATAGTTTCGTTCATGGTCTGTCCAGAAATATCTTCTGCTCCCTCGAAATCGCCTTCCTGGAAGTTGCGGGTGGGCAGGCCTCCAGAAGCCTTCAGTCCTGGTACGATTCCAGCAGTACCGGTTTCCTTCAAGCCGGCACTCCGATTACCCTCATTGACCTCCTTGTTCATGAAACGCGCCCATTCCATCACTTCATCGCTGTCGGCAACTTCCACTTTGTCAGTTCCCCGTACAGCTATGGCCCGCAGCTTTTTGGAGCCCATCACCGCACCCATACCGGTTCGTCCGCAGAAGTGGGTAAGGTCATTTACCACACAGGCGTAGCGAACCAGATTTTCTCCGCCTATGCCACACTGAGTTATTCTGACTGAGGTGTTATCCACGTCATCGCGGATTAGCTCCTCAACCTCGGCAGTGTCTTTACCCCAGAGATGATCCCCATCACGGATTTCCACGTCCTGATCATTGATGTATAAGTATACTGGCTCATCAGCCTGGCCCTCGACCACAATGTGATCAAAACCGGCTTTTTTGAGCTCAGTCATCCAGAAACCGCCCCCCTGAGAATCACCAAAACCGCCGGTAAGTGGGGACTTGGCTCCAACGCTGTTACGACCGCTTCCGGCCAGCGGGGTACCTGTCAGTGCTCCGGTGGCAAATATCAGCTTGTTTTCCGGTCCCAGTGGGTCACAATCGGCCGGTACTTCGTTGAGAAGATAATAAGCAACAACCGCACTGCCACCCATATACTTGCGATACCACTCATCGTCTGGTTCATCCACCGTCACCGTTCTGTCGGTAAGATTAACTCGCAAAACCTTTCCTACATAACCATAAGGCACTTTATATACCTCCTAGGATTATAAAATTATCCAGACAAATTAAAGTAAAATCACTTCGCTGCCCCTGTGATTACAGCACTCCTCCTGCCGCGTTGAATCCAAGAATGATGCAGCCCCACAATTTCTTGAAGGCCATCAAGTAATCATTATCCGCGATCTCCACTGTTTTCGCACCTACACGTTTGACTGACGGGAACAGCTCCGCCATAGCCGCCGATGGGGTGGTTTTATATTTCAACCGGAAGATCACAGGACCTTCCGGACAGAGAGGAGTAATATTGTCTGCATCCTGCAGGGCCTTTTCTGCGCCCTCCGCAATCATTTCTTCCGTTTCTGATGGCGGCAGACATTCGCCTGCAAAGCGGTCCAGTCCCTTCTTGACGGTCACAGCATGAATCTTGGGAATTTGAGATTTTGCTTCTTCGGCTACTTTATCATCTCCTGTGACCAGCACCACCGGAACGCCAAAATATCCTGCTATCCGGGCATTTATACCCGTTTCACCAACCACTTCACCGTTGAAAGTAATCTCCTCAACCGCAGATCCTGCTACAGTGTGGTTTATTACGCCTCCGGGCGTACCTTCATGCGCATGATAGGCTACAAAAAAAGCAGCATCGAAACTCTCATCTATCCCCTGCATCTGCAAAAGCGGTTTATTGCTTCCACTTATCAGTCGGGCCTTCTCCTCGAGCTCTTCAATCATTATGTTGGTCATGGGACCATGGCTGTCATTTACCAGCACTTCCTCTGCTCCGGCTTCGCGCGCTCCTTTAACGGCAGCGTTGACATCCCCGGTCAGCAGCTTTCTAAATCTTTTGTATTCGTTCTTCTTTGGAGAACACTGTCCAGAGCTGGTTACTCCGGTGGCGCCCTCCATATCAGCTGAAATATAAACTTTCACCAAGAATTTCTCCTCTCCTGTGGGTGTGCAAATTCACACACCCTCACTGTGTTTCATTATTCCCTTTGAGAATCAAAAATCCTGCCAATACCCCGGTTAGCAGTTGGGCGGACCGGAAAATGTTTCCCCGATCCGCCGGAAAATTACTGTTCACTTGAATGTGGCCACATCATCCAACGACCGCCTGGGTCGCGGTTGGGGATCAGATGCCGGATGACCGATGGGAAGCATTGCTACCGGCCGATGTCCGGCGGAAACGGAAAGAATCTCTGCACACTGTTTTTCATCAAATGCACCAACCCAGCAGGAGGCCAGTCCCTGAGCGTGTGCTTCAAGGAGGATATTCTGAACAGCTGCTGCAGTATCCTGCAAGCAGTACAGGTTACGACCCCGATCGCCGTATCTGCCCGCAGACTGTTCGGGATCCGCACAAACCACTATCACCACCGGAACCTGCTGCACAAAAGTTTGTCCCCCGGCTGCTTCCGCCAGAGCAGTCCTGGTTTCTTCATCTGTAACCACGTAAAAATGCCAGGGCTGTCGATTTCCAGCACTCGGAGCCCAACATGCCATGCGAAGCAGATGTTCTATTTCCTCTTTTTTCACTGGTGCATCGGTGAATTTGCGCACACTTCTGCGTCCTTCAATAGTTTCAGATATGCTCACCAAACCACCTCCAAGACTTAATGTCTCATACAATCTGTTTAGTAGGTCAACAGTATTAGTTTTCTCGGAATCACGAGTAAAATCCTACCACAGAAGCTCATTCATCACCGCTTAATTGCAGATCGGCTGCCGGTTTGAGTACTCTCCCCCGCTGTACAACGACTGCCCCAACCAGCACCACGACCACTCCAGCGATCATCACCGCATTGAGAGGATCTAAAAAGATAATGAAACCAAACACTGGTGATATGGCGTTTCCGGTAGCTGTTATAACATTAACGCTGCTGACCTCAGTGAGAGACAGCGCGGTTGTCAATGACACCTGCGCCAATACATTGCAGCATCCTGCTATTAAGAGGTAGATAAATTCATCTGGAGGATTCCACCAAGAATTCAGAGTACCACGCTGCCATAATATCAGGTTGAGGAGGATCAGTCCCGCAGTAACGGCGACAAATATTACTGTAAAGCGGTCAGTACCGGCAAGCATGACAAACCGACTACAAACCGAAAGTATCGACCAGCATAAAGCTGCTACCACTCCAAAAACAAGAGCCAACTTCCAGCCCTCACCCGGAATATCAACTGCTGTTCTCCCCCAGCCTAAAAACAACAAACCCAGGCAGAACACACCCAGTCCGCTCATCATCTGCGGGGTTATTTTTTCCTTGAGAATAATGCATCCCAGTACCGCCCCCCAGACAGCCGTCGACTGGATAGCCGGAATGGTTATTGTCAATCCGCCCTCACGCAAGGCCAGGATCCACAGGATATTACCCACACCATAGCTGATGGCAGCCGCACCAGCCAACTTCCCCAGAAAGTTGAAACCAATAAATGAATCCGTATCGGGACTCAGCTGGGATCTTCGCTTCTTATTCGAAATTACCATTATAAAAGACACCATCCATGTGGGCATTGCAACGACCGCTACCCCAAATATTGGATCCACCGTGGGAGCGGCTGCCCTGAGCGTAAGTCCCTGTATGAGGTAGCTCAATGCTGCAGCAAGAGCCCACCATTCGCCGGTTGAAAATTTTTTCACATCACGAACCTCCAATCGCCTGCAGCTTACATCGAAAACGGTAGGAGCGTCTATATATAGTGATTAAATATTCGGGGAGGAAGAAATCATTCTTCGCAGAAATATTATTGTTGTAGGAGATAGATAGCTCAGCAATTTAACTCCCATCATCCCATAAAGGTGGGGTGTGAATAAATTAATTGGCGCCAAGTGAGGTGATCATAACAGACGCAGCGAGTAGTTTCTGAATCAGAAGGGAGGCCTGCT
>CAZRFK010000028.1:0-21498 GCA_964599275.1 uncultured Clostridia bacterium | reverse complement strand
CAAGTTACTTGAAAGGAAAACTCGGTTTGGACATTTCATCAACTGTTCTGTTTGCCCTGTCACGAGATGGTGCCTTACGATAAATTCGATCTCCGATTTTTTGAACATCTGCTGCCACTGTCTCTTCATCAATTTTCAGCATCTTTCCATCGTCAACAAGCAGGTTTCCATTGACCATTACCTTATCAATGGGTTTGGAGCCAGCCGAATACACCAGATTTCTTATAGGATCTCTTACGGGAACCATCGAAAAGTGATCACAGTCTACAAAGATGAGATCAGCTTTGGCTCCGGGTTGCAATCTACCCAGATCGTCTCTCCTGAGCGCACGCGCACCTCCTATTGTTGCTGCCTCAAAAATATCTGCAGCTGTCGTGGCCAGAGGGTCATTTTCTGATGCCTTGCCTAATACCGCACCTATTTTCATCTCTGAAAGCATATTCTGTGGAGCAGTATCTGTACCCAGACCAATATTTACTCCATCGTCAGTATATTTTTTTAGTGAATAAAGCATTGTTCCCCGACGTCCAAAAACCCATGGACAGTGGGCCACGTTTACGCTGTATTTTCCAAGGAGTTGCACATCTCTGGTGAAAGTAAGATTGGAATCGGGGTGTGAGCTCGTCAGTATGCAGTGGGCTATAGTTAGATGTTGCCCCATTAGGCCGACATCTTCAAGAAACTCCAGGGGAGTCATGCCTTCTCTTTCAAGCACCTTGTGCAGTTCCACATGTGACTGGGCAGCGTGAATGTGAATAGTGCAGCCGAGCTTATCAGCTATTTCCCTCGTTTCAGATAGCAAAGCTCTTGAGCACGTATCCACCTGAGCAGGACCCAATGCTGAGAACATCATATCATCGTCTCCGAGTCTTTCTAACCACTCAACATTTTGCTGCAGCCCGGCGAATCCTGTTTCTTCATCCCATTCGTATTCAAGGCGCCGTCCATCACATGTCTTCCATCTGGCAGAACGATAAGTCGGAATAAGACATGCCCTGACCCCTACGTCCGAAAATATGTCAGCACATTCAGTGGTCCCCATCTCCACTACTGTTGTGCAGCCCGATTTGAGGAGCTGCGCCAGCGAATACTTGGTAACAGCACGCCTTTGTTTTGTGGTTGTCTGCCTTATATCTCCATAATCATACAGGCCCGACATGTAAAAAGACTTGGTGCCGGCATCTTCGAAGAGGCTTTTGCCCAGGGGGGCTCCTCCGGTGTGAGCGTGTATATTCACAAAACCAGGCGCGATAAGATAATGGCCCAGCTCAATTACTTCATCAGGTTCTGATTGATATGTGCCTTTTTTCCCGACATGTTCGATAAGATTGTCTTTGATCACTACTTCTCCATTCCTTAGAAGCTGATGCCCCTGGTGTGTGTGTTCAAGCACATAAGCAGCCCGATATAATTGGACCGTATCGGTCATTTTAAATGACACCTCCAATGAGATTTTACTTATTTGAGTGGCCGGTGCGTTTCCCATAGTTGTTCAAAAGGAGGTTCTGCCTCTTCATGCAAGCCTGAACGGTCGAGGGCCAATTCATACTCGAATTGGGCAGAGGCCAGAACATCCTCTTCATCTACAGACATGACCTGGTAATTGAGCATCAGGACTTCTCCGTTGACAATAACATCACTCACATCTGCTCCCGAAGTTACATACGCCAGTCTGTGTATCGGCATGTCTACTGGGTATTGATGGGCATTGTGGATATCAACAACAATTACATCTGCATATTTTCCGGTCTCGAGTGACCCGATCTTATTTTCCAATCCAACTGCCTGAGCCGCATCGACGGTGACCATCTCAAGAAGTTTTCCGGGAGGCAGAAGCGTCTCATCTTGTTCTTTGATACGGTGGATTCTGGCAGCAGTGCGGGCATCTTTGAACAGACAGAAGCTGCGGTCAGGACCCGATCCATCTGATGCTACAACTGTATTGACTCCTGCATCGAGAAGTTGTGTTACTGGACACCAGTCCCTAATAATCGCCCTTGCATTTGGACAATGAGCCACAGACGTTTCTGTTTCGGCCAGTATCTCTATCTCTTTTTGGGTTATTCCAGCACAGTGAGCCAACACTATTTGTTGATTCAGAATGTCTGAGTTGTCGTAGGCATATTCAATGTTACCCCTGTAAGCATGAGAGTTAACAAGTAGATCATAATCATCTGCCATACGAACAACTGCATCTTCCTGAGTTTTGAGGAGTTCCTCACCCAATCCCTGCGGATCGCCGATCCTGGAGGGACTGAGGTGAACAATAATCTTTTCCGGGAAGTCTCCATTTCGATACATGCTGCAGATTTCCTCGGTTACTTCAAGTGAGGCAGTGTGTGTAAACCGCTTGACCTTAGTTTTGTCGGTCTCGAGATACTGGACTTTTTTTGGCCATGGGGGGAGTGGAGGGCCTATACCTAACATATCCCGAATACCGACATCATGGACTCCTTTGGTGTGCGACAGGGCCCATCGAGGATCATCGGTCCGTGGTACATTTCCCAGCATCGAGTAACCAGTGGTTACTCCGAACTTCAATCGTTCCAGTGCTGATAAACGAGCTTCAGCGTGCCAGAACTGTTCTGTAGAGTTTCGAAAGTAAATTTCTTCCGCAACTGAAAGCCACTGTCCGTCCGGATGATCGCCCAGGCTCTTGATTAGACCGTGTCCGGCGTGACCATGAATGTCAATCAAGCCGGGCATAACTATCGAGTCATGGGCATCAATGATTTGCTCTGCTTTCCATTTTACCGAGTTTGATTCTCCTACATAGCATATAGCGTTGTCTTTAATCAACAGAACACCATTTTCAATGACTCGGCGTCTGTGATCCATGGTGACTACGGTACCGTCAGTGATGGCAATATCTGCATTGTACATAAGGTTCAGCTCCCTTTCCTTTCTACCCGCCTGTCTTGCAGCTTCGTTTTGTGATATAAAGTTTCCTGTGTAAACGTCACAAAGGAATGGATATTGTTGATGATGGAAGATGAGCAGGAATCAGATATTCTTTTGGCCAAGTTTATCTATGACGTCTAAACAGTTATGGCTCAACCGCGGGGATTCGAATCGTACCTGGTAGACAAAATAGCTGTTGACACCAGAGGTGACATATATGCTGCAGGAAAAAATCAGGGCAATCGGGGGGGTTTTGGGCGTCCTGCTGATGGTATTGAGTGCTCTCATGCTTTTACCTCTGATTATCAGCATCATCGAAGGGGAAAGCAGCGCAATGATCTATGGCTATGCCGCCACCATAGTATTTGGGGGGGTATGTGGATACCTGCTTCGGTTGGGAGGCAGTGATGAAATCCATATAGATGTTGGAGTGAGCATGATCCTGTGCTCACTGGGATGGATGACAGCTTCTTTGTTGGTCTCTCTTCCTTTTGTCATAGGAATGGGGATGGGATTTTTGGATGCTTACTTCGAAGTTGTAAGCGGATTTACTACTACAGGTATGACATTACTGCAGGGACTGGAGAATCTACCGGTCTCGCTGCTTTTTCTTCGGAGTTTTGTGCAGTGGTTGGGTGGACTGGGGATATTGTCCTTTTTTCTTCTGATAACATTTCGTAACCGAGGCTCAGCATGGAAATTATTTGAGGCCGAGGCTCACAAAGCCTCTACTTCCCGACCAGTTCCCAATTTATTACGTACCATAAAGATTCTGTGGGGGATTTACATTGGTTTAACGCTGCTGCAGGTGCTGCTTCTAGCGATAGCAGGACTCAGCTTGTTTGATGCGGCTTTGCATAGTATGACCACCATAGCGACTGGCGGAATTTCCCATTATGATGCCAGCATAGCTCACTATTCACAAGTAAATCATCCCAATTACCGGCTGATCGAATATATTTTCTGCATGTTCATGTTTCTGGGTGGGATGAATTTTCTAATGCACTATAAGCTCATGCAGAAAGATTGGTCTGAAGTGCTGAGCAATGTGGAATTTCGTGCCTACTGTAAATTAATATTTGCCTTTACTGTAATGACCGTGGTTTCTATTTTCATGGTGCAAAAACTACCTGCAAACGTGCATCAATTGGAAAGCGCAATCAGAACTGGTTTATTTCAAGTGCTGGCTCTTCTGACTACCACGGGTTTTGAGACCCAGTCAATCATTTCTTCGTATTTCCCCGCATTTGCCCGTCAGCTATTTTTGATTATCATGCTCATAGGCGGATGTGTTGGTTCCACCGCCGGTGGTTTTAAAGTGTTCCGTGCAGTAATTATAAAAAGGCTTTTTGGCAGACAAATAAAGTCGCTGGCTCTTCCCCGCAGAGCAGTAACCCCCCTGACGATAGAAAGGCGACAGATTCATTGGGAAGACGTTTATCATATTGGAGGGCTGTTCTTTGCCTGGCTGGTACTCATACTATCAGGCGGATTGATCACATCATTGTTTTCATCCCATGGCGTTGCTGAGTCTATATCAGGGATGTTCTCGGCAGTTAACAACATAGGTCCGTCCTTTATCACGGTTGAACAGATGACACAGATTCACCCGGTTGTAAAGGTGACTTACATTGTAGGCATGTTGGCCGGCAGACTGGAAATAATCCCGATTATTGCTCTGTTCAGACTGGATGTGTGGAAAAGCTAACAGCAATCACAATCGATTGATTGTGGGATTTACAACAGCATTAATTCAAGATGGCAGAAAGTAGGGGGAGTAGGATGTACATTATAATCAGTGGTGGAGGAACAGCGGGGTGCAGCATGGTTCGTGCATTAGTTGATAATCACGATGTGGTTGTTATAGATAAGGATAAGCAGATGTGTGAGGAGATATATAGTAATTATGGGGCTGTCAGTGTTCACGGGAATGCTACGAACCTCAGCGTCTTAAAAGATGCTGGCATAGATAGGTGCGACGTGGCCGTAGGCCTGCTTAAAGAAGACGCGGATAATTTGGCTTTTACAGTGTTGGCGGCTGATTCTGGAGTAGACAAGATACTGGTTCGCATGAGGGATCCTGAATATGAGAGTGCTTTTTTTAAGGCAGGGGCAACGACAGTGGGAGGGGTAATTGAGATGATGGTCGAGAGGTTTGTTATAGACATAGAGGAGCCTCGTATCCGACGAGTAGCGTCTTTGGGAGACGGTCGAGCGGAGATTTCCATTATAACCGCCCCGCAAGGGTCATACTGTGCGAGCAGAACGGTCGCAGAGATAGCCAGCCACCCCAACTTTCCAGACGATGTGATTATAGCAGGCATATATGACCCGGAAGCAGATAAACTGATTATTCCACGCGGAGACAGAACAATAGCCCCGGGCACTCAGGTATTCCTCGTAGCCACTGAAAAAGATATGCGTCGGGCTGCCGACTGCATGATGAAAGATACCAGGTGACAAAAACAAACCAAGAACACTAATCTAGAGGAAGTGGTGTTTTTTCAAGCAATGTCAAAGTGTGATGTTGTTTGGTTAAAGATTCTGCCCTGGGAAGTACAGTAACAGAGATATAATCAGTCGCATTCTGGGCCTAATCCTGTAACCATTGCTGATATATTTTTCTGACGAACTCGGGATGATCTGCCGTCATTCCATCGATGCCACTTTTGAGCATGTTGCCGATCTCTTTTTCACAGTTGGTTTGTGCGCCCCATACACGAACTTGAAAGCCGCGTTCATGTAAAAGCTGAACCATATCTTCATTGACTGCAGATGCATGAGGACATATAACATCTGTGCCAGATACACGACTGTCCTGGAGAAGTTCCTCCACGTTCCTGTAGCGAATAGGTTCAACGCTGTCATCATAAGAAAAGCTATGGTCTTCAAAAATGACCAGGGCTTGAATGCTGATATCGGGCTGACATTCTTTTACCTGACTGAGGGGATTCCAGTGGAAAGAAGTAATACTGGAACGCTTGACAAGTCCAAATTCCTTGATTAGATGGATGATCTGCCTACTAATAAACTGTGGTCGGATGGTTTCTTTTATTTCCAATACCAGATGTAAATCAGTGTCTGCAAGTAACGCAAATACCTCGCGGAGAGTCGGAACAGTTTCACCTTTAAACCTGGTAGGATCAAACCAGGCTCCGCAATCCAGTGTTTTAATCTCCTGCAGGCTAAGGTTGGCTACTTCTCCCTTTCCATCGGTTGTACGGTCAACTGTGCTATCATGCATTAAAATCACATGGCCATCTGATGTCAGGCGGAGATCAAATTCGATATGTGTCAACTCAAGTTCAAGCGCACGTCGAAAGCCGACCAATGTATTTTCCGGAGCATCGCAGGGGACCCCTCTATGTCCTATTATCTGGAAATCGTCTGGCTTTTTCATGGATTGACACGCCCTTCTGGCCCAATATTTCAATGTAATTGCAGCAATATAATCAAAGCGCCTGTTCGTGAGAGCAGATTATTTCAGACAGAGTTTTCACTGCCGGTTCGGCCGATTCATGAGGTTCTAACCAGATTTACAGCATCAATTCACATAAGATTTCCCCAAAGTAAGCAGCTCCTTTATGAGGGGGATGATTTGAGACTGTGCCCATATCCAGTCGCGATGGTTCTACCAATACCCAGTACCCGCGCCTCGATGCACCCCCGACAATCAGCTGAATCCTCATTTGCGCAAATCTTGTCCGGATACAGCGCATACTGCGGGCGGACATCTACTGGTGTAACATTCGGCATCAGTACATTAGCTCCTGCCTGCAGACCCTTTTCGCGGCCTAAAGGGTCCAGGGTTCCAAGTGCAGTGGTGGCTGGCATCAGGGTTTGTGGCAACAGTAATCTAGTAATAGCCATAACCTTGAGAGTCAATTGTACAGAGCCATTACCAGCGTTATTCAAGGGAGTGTCCGGGTTGGATATGAAAGGCCCCAAGCCCACCATATCCAGCTCTAATTCCTTGAACAGCAAGATATCTTCTGCTATCGATTCTAATGTCTGCCCGGGTAGTCCCAGAAGATTTCCACTTCCCACTTGATATCCTATTTCTTTTAACCACTTGAGCCTTTTAAGGCGCTCTTTCAGTTTCATTCCCGGATGCAGTTTTTGATAAAGCTGTTCATCGGAGGTTTCATGTCGAAGCAGATAACGATCTGCGCCAGTTTTGTACCACTTTTGGTAATCTTGATAGCTGTGCTCTCCCAGACTTAAAGTTACCGCAAGATCAGCCTCTTCCTTGATGTTAGTTATTAATTCGCTTATGGTGTCAGACGAATAGTACTTGTCTTCTCCGGACTGAAGAACTATAGTTTTATATCCAATCTGGGCAGCCTGCCGAGCGGCGTTATGAATTTCTCCGGGCTGCATTCTGTATCTCGATAACGCATCATTGTCTCGCCTCAAACCACAGTAGTAGCAGTTGCGCCTGCAGTAATTTGAAAATTCTATCAGAGCGCGAAGATGTACTTCATCACCCAGATATTCTTGTCTGACTTCGTCTGCTACCGAGAGAAGTTTTTCATATTGCCGGCCTTCAACCTGCAGCAGTTTGATTATCTCATCTTTATGGAGGTAATGGCTTTCACGGGCAGTCTCCAATAAGGCTTCAAAGGAGTTCATGGGCGATCTCCTCAAAACATAGTTCGCAATTTCTGCCTAACGGTTGTAGGGCTCGCAGTAAGATCCCGTGCAGGTAAGCCAGGAGCATGCCGTAATTTATCACGGGTACACCGCTGCCAGCGGCTTCACGCAGTCGAGACATCATTTCCTTTCGGTTGATCATACAGCCACCGCAGTGTAGTACCAGGTCGTATGTGTTTAAATCATTGGGGAATTGTCCACCAGCACAGTGTTCGAATGAAAATTCTCGGTCAGGGAATCTGGCGCGTAAAAGCTTGGGGATCTTGACTGTACCTACATCTTCATGCGTCCTTCTGTGAGTGCAAGCCTCAGCAATCAGGATATTCATCTTCTGCTTCATGCCTGTTAATTCACGCAGACCGTCCAAATACGTATCAAGATCTCCCTTGAATCGCGCAAAAAGAATAGAGAAGCTGCTAAGAGGTACATCCGAAGGCACAGCTGCATCGACTTGTGCGAAGACCTGGGAGTCGCAGACCACTAAATCTGGGCATCTGCTGGTTGCATCTAATGCTTCCTGTAATTCAGTTTCCCTGATTATCAAGACCATGCAATGATGATCCAGCAGGTCACGTATTGTTTGCACCTGCGGCAGGATCAGACGTCCTTTCGGGGCAGCCTCGTCAATGGGTGTAACAAGCATACATAAACTGCCCTCGGGGATAAGATCCGCTGCTATGAAATCCGGTTCTATCTTCTCAGGTGTGCTTTTTACTATCTCATTTTGCAGCCGTTCAATCCCGTTCTGCTGCTCGGCACTAACCGGCAGTGCGGGAGAATGTGATATTTTTTCTACCTGCGAACTCAGAGCTGAAATCTCAGATGATGAAGATAGATCAATTTTGTTGATCACCACTATGGTGGGTATTTTGCGTCTGGCGAGTTTTTCGTATAAAGCTTTCTCCCTTGAGGTCAGTCCGACCTGAGCATCTATCAACAATAAGGCAACGTCAGTCTGCCGCAGTATCTTTTTAGTCTTTTGCACCCGTAATTCGCCTAGTGAACCTTCATCATCAATACCTGCGGTGTCAATGATAACTACTGGTCCAAGCGGGTGAAGCTCCATGGATTTGTAAACTGGATCGGTAGTAGTACCGGGTACAGAAGAGACAACAGAAACCTGTTGGTTGGTAAGTGCATTGACGAGCGTTGATTTCCCACTGTTTCTTCTCCCGAAAATACCTATGTGGGGGCGGTTTGCCCGGGGGGTTTTTTGCAACGTGATCCCTCCTTACAGGTAAATATCCCGTTTTCCCTGTTCGATCTTCCTCATGGACTGACGGACCCGGTCTGCCATTCGAGGACTATCTTGTTCGAGCTGCTGTAGGTGATGTTCTAAACACCTACTGCCGATTTGTTTCAGCTCGTCATCTGCGTATTCGCTGAGATATTCCTTGAAAGTCAGCATGGCATTAGGTTTGCACAAATGACTGATCTCTCCAGGTTTGGCCAGGTCCATGAAGTCCTCGCCCGTTCTACCAACGCGGTAACATGCCGTGCAGAAGCTGGGAAGGTAGTTGTCCCTGCTTACTTGTGCAATAATCTCGGACATGGGCCTGGTATCATGCAGAGAAAACTGACTGGCAGTGCTTTCGGAGTCAGCGTTATCTTCGTAGCCACCGGGTGTGGTGCACGATCCGGCGCTGATCTGTGATACTCCATGTTGAAACAGCTGGTTTCGCAATTTAACTGGTTCTCTGGTGCTGAGAATTATACCAGTGTAAGGGATTGCCAGACGCAGTACTGCCACCAGCTTCTTGAAGTCCTCATCAGATACAGGACAAGGTGGTTGATTCAGGGGAGCTCCCGCTGCAGACTGCAGGCGAGGAACAGAGACGGTGTGCGGCCCCACGCCATAGGTCTGATCCAGGTGTTGGGCATGCAGCAGCAAGGCCAGAACCTCAAAGCGGTAATCGTACAGACCAAACAGAGCTCCTATACCAACGTCGTCTATTCCGGCCACTTGTGCCCGGTCCATCACATTCAGGCGCCATTCGAAGTCGGACTTGGGTCCCGCAGGGTGCATTTTCTCATAAGTGGGTTTGTGGTACGTTTCCTGAAAGCAGGTATAGGTTCCTATGCGGGAATCGGCCAATTGCCGGAAATCGGCTTCTGACAGTGGGGCAATTTCAACATTGATTCTGCGTATTTCGCCGCCGCCAGGGGTTTTCACCTCGTAAGCTGCCTGTATTCCCTGTATGAGGTAGTCTAAATTCTCGTTGTCTTTTTCACCGGTTAGAACCAGCAGACGTTTATGTCCTTTATTTTGGAGTGTCCTGACCTCATCTTTTATCTCCTGTATAGACAACCTTTTTCTCTCGAGTGCTTCATTTTCTTTACGGAAACTACAGTAAAGACAGCTGTTTTCGCAGAGGTTATCGAAGTAAAGGGGGGCGAAAAGCACCAGGCGTTTACCATATATTTTTTCCTTGATTAAACGGGCTGCCTGCAGCAGTTTTTCAGTCATTTCCTCACTCTGGGTCTGAAGTAATACAGCCGCTTCTTCTGGTGATAACCCCTCAAGCTGCAGTGATCTATCAATTATATGGTTAATCTTCTTTTCACTGGGGCTTTCAGCTTCATAAAGTATGGAGTTGATCCTTTTTTCGCTGATGATTTCAGTCAGTTGAGACATTATTGTCCCTCCCTTGAGTCGGAATCTCCGTGGATGTCAACCCCGATTTCACATCCACATCTGCTAAACTACCCAATCTGCCGGTCAGTGCCCCCAGCTGATCTGGTGTCCCCTCAACAATGAGAGAGATTACCGATAAATCGTGTTTCTGCCGAGGAACGCCCAATCTTCCCACAATTATATCTCCGAATTCGCTCAATATATCATTGACTGCAGGAGCGTTCTGGATTCGGTTCTGAATGACGATGCCTACAACACCAATTCGTTTGTTCATAATTCCCCCTCACAGCATGCACAAGACCAAAACAAAAAGCCTACCTCTGAATTACACAGGTAGGCTGAGATTTCGACAACGATTCCTCCCTGTGCTTCAGAATGTTAATTCCTCCGCTTAGGATTGCATCTGATATCAACCCCATACTGTCGGAATACTCCCACAGCTCAGGGTGTGTGTTTGTAATTTCAGTGTAACCCTTTGTGCATGAATTCACAAGTTCTCCAGCGTACAAGCATGACATTGAGTCAGTGGAAATGAGAATCAGCAGGCGGAAACAATCCTGCAGTCAAGTGAAATACTCAGTTTTTAATATGAGAAAGCCCTGCAGCCTGAATACGCGAGGCTGAAGTGTTTAGTGCCGCTGAATTTGCTCATATTGCAGAAATTACAAGCTGGATGTCAGCCTCACTGAGGTTTTTCATCAGGTGTCCAGCTGCAAAAGCCTGTTTGAGTTTGCTGTGTCCGGTTTTGTCACTGAGTGTTTTCAATATATTGTCCAGCTCCCTGTACTGCCTCACCAGCTGCAAAACTTCCTTGGAGCCTGCTGCCGTTATTTCATCTGTTTAAGGATTTAGAAGACCCCATTGATGTCCATGTGGACTTCTTTCAATCCGGATAATTTTATGTTGGATGCCTTCGTGTTCAGGAGAGCCCATAGAGTATTCCTCCTTTTGCTACAGACACAGTGATAAAATGCTCAGTACAGTATATTGAAATGCAGCAGCAGAAGGTTCGAAGAAAAGAAAGAGACATGCACGCAGCAGTAAGCAGACAGCTGTTATTAATCCATCCACGAATAGGGGATAAGGCTCTTTAGAGCAACCGTTTCATCTTCAGAAATAATCACCTGGGTATCCAGGTTGCGCTTGTCAACCTGCACCATCAGTTCTCTGCACCGCCCACAGGGTGGTAGTATCCTGTTTTTTGAAACGGCTACGATTGTTTCAATCACTGTCTCGCGGTTTTTCAACATGTCTGCTATTGCGGAATGTTCGGCACAGAACCCGATCCCACAAGCAAGTTCAATGCAAATACCAGTGTAGATATTGTTGGATTTAGTCAAGAGAGCAGCAGAAACCGCTCCTGCCGAAAAATCCTTGTTAAGTTCGAACTCGCCCTGGATTTTTTTGGCTTCATCAATGAGTTGGTGCACCAATTCCACCCCTATCACGGTATCCCTTCTTATCATAGGAGTTTGATAAGTGATCAATGCAGTCGGACGAAGATTTTCTAAATTTTCTTCAAAGAGGCCAGATTTCCTTTGCCCGTCTGATGAGGGTCCGATCCGATAAATCCTTGTCAAAATATTCAGCTACAGCCAGTTCTAAAAGCACCGGATTGGTGTCGTAAGCAACCAGGGTCTCATCTGTGTAGAGATCATAGTTCCCCCAGGGAGCCTTGTATTGGCCATCATAGCCATAGATCACAGCCGAGTTTAGGGCCTCAACGACATCCACTACGTTGAAAAGGCTACGGTAAATACAGTTTATATCCAGTATAGCACCAACCAGGTCTTGTTTATGAAACTTTCTCCTATCTGGTGTGGTGATCAGACCAAACATGTTTTTCAATACCAAACTCCAGTCGCCGGAATTCACAGCGGGAACTTTCATTCTGGCGAGGTTTAACAGCGTCACTTTGCCTCGGTGGCGGTACATATTTTGCGGTACATGGTTATACAGTTCTGGGAAATTTATAGGGTGTTCAACAGCAGAAGTCACGATTTCCTTCACCTCATGAGCAGGAGCTGCCTCCCCAGCATTGATAGCTTCGGTCAGATTAAAATAGCTGACACTGGGCATTTTCAATATCTCATCTATGCCGGTTGTTTTGAGGAAACGGCGATCTGCGTTACGCATTGCCTGGATGTAATCCTGTTCATTATCTGGCAGCTCATCTAGTGGGCCATTCACTCGTCCGATCGAATAACTCTCTAAAAGTGTAACAGGACGAGAAATGACTGAAAGTATCCTTTTTAGTGTAGCGGGTTCTGTGAACATACCCCGGTCGGGAGATGTCCAGTTGACTTTGATCCACACAGGCTTATCGTCGAGACCTGCTTTTTGCAGGATCTTGGCCAAATCCTCGCAATCAGAGACTTTAATAACAGGCATGGTTTACCCCCTCCGCCATTAACTATATCAAACTTCATTGGTCTGGTGCCATAAGTTTGATGTTCAAGAGGGTTATACAGGGGTCATGTCGGTTGAAGACCCTCTTAAAGCACCCTGGAGATTATTGCAGAGGCCTTCTTATAAAATAAGAAAGTTACCGTTGTACTGATCAGACCCCGCAATAAATTGAAAGGCACCACTGCTGCCTTTACAAGACCGGTAATTTCCTCAGCGGGGATACCCCACAGAGGTAGAGCAACATATATATTCATAAATACCATTGTAGCTGTAAATACTACCGTTCCCAGTATCATACCTCCTAATGCTCCCCAGCGGTCCCTGCGCAAATACCAATAGAACAATCCAGCAACAAGGACAAACAGCACTGTGGAGGTCCAGTTCATCAATGCTCCAATAGGACCACTTTTCCCCTTAGTCAAAAAGAAAACCCCAACTTTAATGGTGGCAATAAGGAATCCTGCTGCCGGACCCATGGAGAAAGTGCCGGTTAAAACTGCAATGTCGCTAAAATCGTATTCCAAAAAGGGGGCTTGAGGTAGAAGCGGAAACTGAAACCACATCAGAACTGCTGCCAGCGAGCCTATAAGTGCAATGAGCACCAGCTTACGGGTTGACATTTACTCATCCTCCTTGTTTTTGGGGCAGCAATAAAAAACTCCAAAGCCACATGGCTCCGGAGCTGAAAACTAAGCAGCGGGCAACCTCTTCCATCCGGACTGTACCGTCGGCGCTGGAGTTTCACCAGATCAGCTGATCGATCACGTCATACACAGCTCGTGGGCTTTTACCACCGGTCGGGAATTTTAAAAACCCTGCCCCGAAGATTGCTAAAATATTTAATGCTTGTCTGTCGAAATTATATTACAGGTTAATCGTTTATTGAAAGGGGCATTGTGACTAATGCCAGATGCATGTCCAGACAACGGAAACTGGATTCGTTAGGATTTCTTTGTTGATCACCGTTGCAGCACGACGAACTCCCCAAAAGCATTACCCAGTTGGTTTGTTGAATGACAGATATCAGGACAAATTCAACTCAAACCATTCAAATAAAAACCTGGTAACGGACCTATGAGCTATCAAAGCTGTCACGTTCCTGCTACAGTTATCAAATGCCTTCGAGACTGGCAGAAGAGATCCTAAAAATTCTTCGTATAATTATTAGTCTTCAGACAGGCCCAGCCACACACATTCCAGCGCTGATCTGGCAAGTTCTCTGGGTGTCTTTTGTTTATCAATGGCATCCTCATCACGTTCTTGCCTCCAGATGATAGAGGCAGCCAGAGAATCCATTGCTCCGGATATTGCATGAGTAGCTGTAGCAGCGTCAACCGGACGAATTGTTCCGTTATCAATGCCTTCCTGGACCAGTTCCTGAATTTCCTCGAAAATGCGCGTGCGTGTATTTACGGCCTTACGTTTGAAGGATTCGCCCATGCCCACCGAGCTCTGCATAAGGAACTTGAATTTCTGACGGTTTTTCTTGGCTCCCTCAATATAAGAGAGGAACAGCTGTTCCAATCGCGTTTTCACCGATCCCTCTTCTGCTGCGATTACCTGCACCTGATGCAGGTAGTCTTGTAGTACCATCAAGAGCATTTTGCCCAGAAGCTCTTCTTTGCTGCTAAAATACAGATAAATGGTCCCCTTACCTACACCGGCTTGTGTTGCCACATCCTGCATAGTTGTCTTGCGAAATCCAGCTTCTGAAAATACAGTAATGGCTGCTTCAAGAATCTGCTGCATCTTATCATCTGATTTCAAAAAAGGACCTTCTGTTGTCACTGCCTTCCCCCTCTCGAGATGCACCACTTTCAAAGTCCATACTGCCATGACTGTATGAGTGTTTCAAGTATGCTTGTGCCAGATCATACTGATAAACTGCTGAGGAGTAGTCCACTTCACAGAGTAACTTGTCCAACTGCATAGAAAGCACTTCCAGGCGCGTGGTCTTGTCCAATCTATACCTCAGCATTTCCACTCGCCACGCTTCTTCTGCTGCTTTCAACGAATCTCTAGCTGTTTTTACTTCATTCCAGCTTTGTTTCACATCCAGATACCTTGAGTGGACCTGATTTACGATTTCCTCTTCCTGTAACTGCTTCACCAGCTCAGCTTCGCGATATTCCAGCTTTGCAATCTCTTCGGTGTGATCTTGCTCTCCTTCTGGAAAAAACTCTTCAAACCAATTTTCGGTGGGAGGATCTTTAGCCAGTTCCCACTGCCTCTTTTTCAAAGAAACCATTTCATTAACCTGCTTCATTTCAAAACGATTATCCAGTGCCTGTTGTACCTTCTCCTCGACGTTTGTGTCGCCGGGTGCCTCAATCGAAGGGGTGCGATCACTGACATTCAGTCTCATGGAAGCAGGTTCTCTACCCATCAGTTGACGGAGGGATAATGCTGCAGATGACCGTTCGTTGACGGCCTCCGTCAGCTGATGTTCTGCGATTTGCTGGTCACGTTGGCTCTCCAGTAGATCGTTTCTGGTTATCATATCAGATTCATAAAGATCTTCAGCAAGCCTGACTCTATCTGCTGAAACGCGCACTGCCCTCCGGGCTGTCCTGGCATATTTTTCGGTCATCTGCAGTGAGCGATAAGCTTGTCTAACCATGAGTTTTAGATTGATTTCAGTAGCATCAACTTCCCTGCGAGCAATGTTGTATGCACTGCGGTACTGGTGCTCAAGGGGGGTCTGTCTGGCCTGCTGCCACTGCAGCCGGGTTCTTTGCCTCTGGGTTTGTTTCAGTTGGAGCAAGGGTGAATGGTCTAAAGATTCTTCTGTTGCATCGCTTAAAGACAGCCCGGAAGCGTAAACAGAAGAATTGAGGGATAGCGGCTGGTAAGCAATAAATAACAACACCGTTAAAAGACAATAACCTCCCTTAATCAATAAATCATAAGACCAATCAGTTGCTTTCATGATTTGAAGCACCTCCAGTTTGTTCTCTAGCCAAAAGACTGTATATTGTGGGGGTAACCAGAAGGGTCAAAAGTGTTGATGCCAGCAGCCCGCCCAAAACTGAGGCAGCCATGGCGTTCTGCAGTTCAGCTCCCGCACCTCGTGCTACTGCCATGGGCAACAGGCCCAAAATAGTAGTCAACGAAGTCATGAGGATAGGCCTTAACCGGATTTGGCAGGCTTTTTTTATGGCTTTGTTTTTTGCCTGACCCTGTTCGCGCAGCTGGTTTATATAACTTATCATTACAATGCTGTTATTGACAGCTATTCCTGCCATCCCTATCACGCCAATTATAGCCGGGACTGAAATCTGCAATCCCCAATAATAAAGGGCACTGACCACACCAAAAAGCGCAAGTGGAATGGTGATCATTACGATGAATGGCTGCAAAAAGGATTCAAATTGAGCAGCCAGTACCATGTATACTAAAATGCATCCAATTATGAATGCATCACCCAGAACATCGAATGCCTCAAACATTTCCTGAGTTTCACCGCCGAACTCCAAGGAGAAACCTGAGGGTAATTCTAATTTTTCAACTCTGTTTTCTACATCCTCCATAACTGCTCCCAGCTGTCTATCATCCAGTTCTGCCTTTATATCGATAGTTCTAGTTCTATCACTTCGACTAATGGTAGTTGGACCGGATTCTCTTTCTATAGTGACCAGCTGGTCCAAAGTTGCCGGTTTACCACCTGGCGTCAGAAAGATCATATTTTGCAGTGTTCTGAGGTCCTCGCGGTGTTCGGGGGGGAAAATTATCCTGATGTCTATATCGTGTCCCCCAACCCGGTAGCGAGTTGGTGTGATCCCCTGCACTGCAGCACGCAGCATGGTGCCAATCTCACCTGCACTCAGTCCAAACTGAGCAGCACGCTGCCGGTCCACGTTAAATCTGATTTCAGGAGCTCCTTCTTCCCAGGTGGTGCGGGCGTTGACGGTACCGGGAACATCATCAACTATAGCTGTTACGTCTTCAGCCAATTCTGCCAGAAGATTGAAATCATCACCTATTACCCGAACCTCGACGGGTGAGCCCATGAACTGGTCTTCGCCAACTACGCCAGAGACCGTAGATACGCGAAAATCGGCTCCTGCGATTTTCCCCAGATCACGTCGTATCTGAGATGCCACTTCGTCAGTATCAGGTTGTTGGGGGGAATCTTCAATTAGCTTGATTCTGGCATTTCCCACATGGCTGGATGCTTCCCTACCCCCCATCAATTGAGTAGTGCCACCTGAGGATGTGAAAAAGAACTCCACGTCTTCTCTCCTGGCAATCAGGTCTTCAATCTCCTGCATTTTCCCGTCGGTAACCTGCAGGGCGGTACCCTGAGGTAGATCGACGTCAACATTCAGCTCCCGCTGATCCAGTTCGGGAATAAAGCTGCTCGGCAGCACTGAACCCAGGTATACTGTTAAAAGCAAAATAAGTACGACTGAAACAAGTACAATAGAGGTTTTGTCCAAAGTAATATCCAAAAATTCTCCGTAACCCTTCCGAAGCAGGGATTGAATATTGTGGCTGTATTTTGCCAGGCCCACATCTTTATCAGCCGGTTCGGTTAAAAACACGGTGGATGCCATGGGAATGAAGGTGAGCGATACCAAAAGAGAACTCAAAAGGGCGAAAGATATCGTGAGAGACAGCTGTTCAAATAGCTGAGCAGCCAAACCCTCAATAAAAACAACTGGAAGGAAAACAGAGACTGTAGTCAGGGTGGAGGCGATTACTGCCGGGGCCACCTGGGTGGTTCCCTGCACAGCAGCTTCATAGGGAGAGGTTCCGGATTCACGGATGCGGAACACATTCTCAAGTATTACTATGGCATTGTCCACCAGCATACCGACTCCCAGCGCCAGTCCCCCCATAGAAATTAGATTGAGGGTCAGGCCGGAGAAGTACATAAATGCAAAGGTTGCCATGACAGAGAGGGGAATAGCCAGTCCGATGACCACAACCGTACGGCCATGAGCCAAAAACAAAAAGAGGATAATTACAGCCAAAATTCCACCGTACAGCACATTTGAGGTAACCGTTGCAATAGACCTTCGAATGAAATCAGATTCGTCACTGACGATAGTGAGCGCAGCATCATTGGGTATTTCCTGTCGTAATTGTTCAAGAGCACTGTGGATTTGCCCGGCAACCTGTACGGTGTTTACACCTGACTGGGCTTGTATTGCCAGGGTAATGGCCGGTTCTCCGTTTAGCCTTGTTAAGGAGTCGGCTTCTTTTTGTGCCATACGAACATCGGCCATATCACCCAGATTAACCACACTGCCCCTGGGGGAGACTATATTCGTGTTTCTGATATCATCCAGGGATATGAACTCTCCCATAGTACGTAAGGTCAGGCGTTGTCCCGCTTCCTCTAGATGTCCTGCAGGTAGGTTGATATTTTCCCGGGATAGTGTTTGGGCAATATGGTCGATAGTGAGGCCGTAACTGTTCAACCTGCTTGGTTGAGGTTGAATTGAAACCTCCTCGAGCACTTCCCCCCTAACATTAACCGAAGCTACCCCTTCAACCCTTTCGAGTTGGCTCTGAAGAGAGTCTGTCAGATAACTCAACTCAGCCAGCTCATAGGGACCGGAGACGCTTAGTTCCATTATAGGCATCATTGATGGGTCGGCCTGTGTTACGGCTGGAGATTCAGCATCACCAGGCAGGATATCTCTAATTCGGTCCAAATTCTCCCTGATTTCTAAAGCTGCAATATCCAGGTCAGTTCCCCAAGAAAACTCGACAACCACCCTGGAGACACCCTCAGAGGATTCAGATCTTATGTGTTTTGCTCCTGGGACCATCCCCACAGCTTCCTCTATTGGCTCAGTGATGAGACTTTCAACTTCATGGGGGCCAGCACCAGGATAATCAGTCATCACAGCCATGGTGGGTAGCGCCAGTTCAGGCAGTAGATCAATGGGAATAAGATAAACCGATATTGCCCCGAGAAACAGAATCATGAGCATCACCATTGCTGTTCCCACAGGGCGTTTGCTTGCCAGCGAGGCCAGCCCCATCTTGCTCTATTCCCTTCCCATTAAATTGACTGTACTGCCGTCATCCAGATATTCGGCTCCATACGTGACCACACTTTCATCTCCCTGCAGACCGTCAATGATTTCTGCATATTTTTTATCTTCCAACCCAATTGTTACCTGACGTTCATGGGCGCGGTTGTCCTTAACTACGAACACATAATCCTTATCGCCCCTGGAGAGCACGGCTTTTCTGGGTACTGATAAGACATCATGGGAGAACGCTGTTGTGAATTCAACTTCAACCAACATTCCGGGGAGCAAGTTTCTATCCGGATTTTGCAGTTTCAGGGTGACCGGAAACATCCCGGTTTCGGGATCAGCAGCTGGTGACAATTTTTCGACTGATGCCTCAAAAGTTGAGTCTACAGCATCAACAGTTACTTGGGCAGTATCGTCTCGGGATATCTTCGCTATGTTTTTTTCGCTGACCAGAACTTCTGCTTCTATCGGGTCCAGTGATAAAACGCCAGCAACAGGTGAGCCTGCAGCAACCATTTCACCCTGTTCCACCTTGACGTAGGAAACCAGACCTGCAAACGGCGCTGTTATTTCCGTCTTGCTGAGCATGTTTGCGGCCAAATCTACTGCAGCTTGTGCTTCTTCAACTCCGGCTTTTAGCATCTGCAGGTTGTGTTCAGAAGGTCCATCCTCGGCAATCTTCAGCTGCATCTGCGCCTGTGTCAGTTGTGATTTTGCAGCATAATATTGAGTTTTGGCTTCTTCCAATTGTGGACGTGGTACAGCGTCTCGTTCATATAAAGTCTGTATTTGATCAAAAGTCCACTCGGCCGATTGATAAGCTACTTCAGCACTGTTTACCGCTGCCTCCAGCTGCTTGATTTCTTCATCTGTCGCACCTTCTTGTGCCTCGGATAATTTAGCTTTGGCAGCTTTGAGGGCGGCCTCAGATTGTTGATACCGTGGCCCAGTTTCAGCTTGATCCAATTTGACCAGCAGTTGGTCCCTGTGGACTTTGTCGCCTACAGATGCATTGATTTTTTCAATCTCCGCATTTAATGTGGCAGCCAAATTCACTGAACGACTGGGTGTAAGCTGTCCTGAGACTGTGGTAGTCCGGATAATGTCTTTTCGTGTCACCTGGACAGTTTCTACGGAAACCACTTCAGATTCTTCATCTACTGATGAAGGATTCTCTGCATTTAGTTGAGCCGAAATACTGGCTATTACCACCAATGTCAATATAATTGTAACCGCTGCAATGATCTGCCAGCGTTTTTCGGTTATCGATTCAATAAGAACAGAAACCATTACCAACCCCCATTAAAACTGACCAGTCAGTTCTCAACTGTACAATAACTGTATACTTCTCAGGCTCTGCAGTCAATGAATTACAGCCACAGGTCATCTCTGCTTATGTATCGCCAGAAGTAACCGTATTTATCTTTACAAGTTGGGTGCGTTTAAATGCTCCAGCCAACATGTTGAATGCTGGGAATTTGCATCAGAACTAACTTCGTCAACTTTAGCTCGTATGATACAATTATGGAAAAGTAACTAAGAGGTCAGGAGGGACTTGTTTTGACAGAGCCGTATTATAAGTATTCTGAGTATTTGAAACAGAAATATGGAACTAAAACCTATAAATTGACAGTCAACCTGCCCTTAACATGTCCAAATAGAGATGGGTTTTTGAGCAGTAATGGTTGCTTATTCTGTGGAGAGGAAGTTACAGGGGATACAGTGTCCCCCGACAACGTCCGGCAGCAGCTGTCTGACAGTAAAGGGTTTATTGCCGAACGATATGGGGCAGACAAATTCATAGCCTATTTTCAAAGCTATTCCAATACTTATCTCCCCCTGGATACCCTGAAACCTCTTTTATCAAAAGCAGCTGCCTTTGAGGACGTGGTTGAGATTGCTCTGGGTACCCGGCCTGACTGCATCAACCAACACTATTTGTCTGAGATAAAAGATGCCATAGATTCAAATCAATCGCGGGTTAACCTTACAATCGAATTGGGCCTTCAGACAGTCAATTATCACACGCTGCAAAGTCAGAACAGGGGACACACCCTTGCTGAGTTCATCGATGCTGTACTGACTGCGAAAAAATTCAACGTAGAAGTCTGTGCTCACCTGATCCTGAATCTACCCGGTGATGACACAGTTGATGTAATTGAGACGGCAAAGATCGTGTCAGCGTTAAGCATAGATACTGTGAAACTGCATGCCCTCTTTATACACAAAAATTCGCAGCTGGCTGACAGGTATCGTAAAGGTGAGGTTGATATGATTTCAGTGGACGATTATATAGAGCGAGTGATTGTTTTTTTGCGGCATATCCGTCCAGAGATTGCTGTTCAGCGATTACTGGGCAGGGCGCCAGAGGAGGAAACCTTATTTGTGAACTGGGGTTTGCACTGGCGGGAGATTCACAAAAGAATCATGGATGAAATGCAGCAACGTGGTGTTAGACAGGGTGACAAATTTGACTATCTGGGAGGAAAAGCTCTCAAGAAATTTTGCCTTGAGAACTAATAGGGTAGCAACCAGATGGTGTGCTCCTTTCCTCAGTATGTCTGATACTTTGTCGTCTTTATTACTTCGTGTCACAAATTTGTAACGTTCTCCCCGTATTCTTGTCACATCTTCAAGTTATCCTTTTTCAGAGCAGGAAAGGGGTTGATTGATATGGTCAAAAGAGTAACAGTTGGAGTTTTGCTGGTAATGCTGGTCCTGTCTGCAGGAGGATGTATGCTCTTTGCTACGGATGGTCCGTTTGCAGGCAATGGTGAATCTGATCATGAACAGGCAGAAGATCGAGACAACACCGGAGATGAATCCGGCAGTAAAGAAGAAGATGACATCGAAGAATCTTTCACTGATGAACAATCAGGTTCTGGGGATGAAACAGATACTGAA
>CAZRFK010000027.1:0-21904 GCA_964599275.1 uncultured Clostridia bacterium | reverse complement strand
GGGAGGGGTACAGTGGAGGAAGGCCAGAAGGTGCAGGTTTGTGTTACCAGTCCTCAGGAACTTCACCAGGTAGCCGATGTTGCAGCTCAAATAACCGGACGCAGATTCCGTCGCCAGCATTACAAATATGAACCCGGTAGCAGTCGTTTACAGCAGCTTCCCTGGCGTCTCCAGTGGATAGAAACGGATCATTGTGTAATTGCTGAGCTGCAGAAACGACTCGAAGGCCTGGGTATAGGGTTTCATGTGGTTTGTGAAGACGTTCATTAATTAAGAATGTCATAGTTTTACGAGAGAGTCCGGAGACCGGAATATAAAAATCGGCCTCCCAGACCAAGGAGGCCGACACACAAAAGTTAGAATATGAGAGCGCGCACGTTATTTATTTCTGGGTGATCTGGATATCCCGTTTTTCGTATTCATCCAGCAGAGTTTCGAAAAGCTCTTCATCGGCACCGAGTTTTTCAGGTTCAACAACACCAGTTTCGGTGATCTTTTCTGCTTCAACTATTGGAGCAAGAATCGAACCTGTATAACCTGTGGTTCGACCCATGCTGTAGATCCCGGATTCCAGATCTCTATAATCAACCATGTCGTACACAAAACATCTGTCCTCTTCTTCTTTGGCCCCTGTTACCCTGACCCTCAGCACTGTCATGTCCCGCTCATCTTCTTCCATGGTGAGTTTAGGGTTCAACAGGGTCGTGAGAAACTCCCTGGGAGATATTTCTGTTCCGTCCACTTCTATGGGGTCAGTGTCCAGGAGTCCGCAATCTTTCAGGGTCATGACTTTTTCGTAGTGCCCCGGATACCTGATGGTTTTTTCAAAGACCTCTTCAACTCCATCGAACACTGGATGTTCGTACATGTGAATCAAGGTTCCCAGGCCATCCGTGCAGGCCGCCTCCAGTTCTCCAGTTTCGGGGAATCTGAGGGTTTCCAGGCCAGTTCCTGCATCAACTGTTGTTAGCTCCCCTTCTTTAACGACGCGGGTTTCCTCAAAGAACTGCGTCCAGACACCTTCAAGGCTCCATACAGTGCTGTATTGCAGCGGAGGTTTGGGTTTTTCCGGGATACCCCCCACATAAATATGTACCTTTTCCACCTGATCCAGCTTCGCTGCTGCAAAGGCTGCCAGCATGTTTGTCAATCCAGGGGCAACACCGCAGCTGGGAATCACCGTTACTCCAGATTTTTTGGCTTTTTTGTTAAATTCGGACATCCGCTCCTCAAATTCCCGGTTCTGATAAAGGCCGTAGTCTATAAAGTTTGCTTCTGCTTTTATCGCTGCTTCGAGGGGCGGAATGGAAACTTTCCACGGAACAGAACTGATTATTGTCCCGCAGTCAAATTCCTCGATCAAATTGATGAGTTTTTTCTTATCAGTTACATCACAGATCCGGGTATGAACTCTTCCACTGTCCAGCCATTCAGCGGTTTCCTGTAATGCTTCCTGGTCGGTATCAATGAGTATTACTTCAGCGTCTGGGTTCATCTCGAGTAAGTCCCGAGCAGAAGCAGAACCCTGTATACCTGAACCACCCAAAATCATGAATCTCATAAAAGCACCATCCCTTCTTGTTATATCAGTAACTTGATTATACCATGTGACCCATCTCATGGCAGGGGTCATACAATCTATATTTTCATCTTCCGAGGTGAATGAGGATTGAAAAAAGTTCATTACTTCATATAACAAATCAGAGTCACACTTGACAAAATTTGAACTGCAGGTTAAATTACAAACAAATAATTCGTGACTACTATAGTGGTTACGTATTGGCGAGGTGGCAGTGATGATTAAGAAAACAGTCTCTATATCTATGGGTGATGGAGTTAATCTGGCGACAGATGTGTATCTTCCTGATGAAGATGGTAAATATCCAGCGCTGTTGATCTTCACTCCTTACGGAAGAAAAAACAAGAAAATATTTGCTGACATGCTGGTCCCGCAGAAATATGCTCTTGTAGTTCAGGATGTACGTGGTCGATATGATTCTGGTGGTCAGTATGATCCCATTTACCAGGAGAGGACTGATGCGCCAGAAACAATAGACTGGATAGCCGGGCAGCCCTGGTATGATGACAATTGCGGCATGGGAGTGATTGGCATTTCATATCTTGCGGCTGTAGGGCTGATCTGTGCTGCAAAGCGACCCGAGCATATTCGCACAATGACAAATGTGGGTGGATTCGCAGACACCTATGACATAAGTCACCGTGGTGGTGCGCTGGTGCTTCATCATCTGCTTCCGTGGTCGATACTGACATCGTTTTCGCCGCAGCCCGATTTACAAGATATCAACTGGAATGAAGTTTATTGTACCCTACCACTTGAGGAGGCAGCAGAGGCAGCCGGATTTGATAACACGCTCTGGCGCAGCTGGTCCCAATCATCTGTTCGCGATGTAAAGTGGGAAAGTATGAGTCTGGTGGATCTGCTTCCGGATGTTGACATCCCCATACTTCACGCAACCGGTTGGTATGATCTGTGTCTGGGGACCACACTATCCCTGTATGATTACTTTAGTCGCAACTCTGATAAACCTCAGCACTTGTTTGTGGGGCCGTGGACACACAACGGCGTCCTGATGGGGCCAGAACAACTGCATGGAGTTGAATTTGGCCCTGAGTCGCGGCCGAATGTCCCTGAACACATAGGAAAATGGTTTGCCCGCTGGCTAAAAGAAGGTCCCACAGCAGAAAAAGCGGCCGCTTCGATGGAGCTGACTGCGGATGATAATCCTGTGGCGGTATTTATGACTGATGAGAATAAGTGGGTTAAAGATCAATGCTGGCCTCCCAGAGGAACAGAGACAGTGGAATATTATCTTCACGGTGATTCGCTGACTGAGGATGTACCGTCAGATGAAGGTTCTCGTTCTTACACTCATGATCCAGACCAACCCCTTCTCAGTGAGGGGGGAGCGGTCTGGGAATTCCCTATCGCCAATTTGAACCCAGGCCCAGCCGATCAGTCCAATCTTTACACAAGAGATGATATACTGTTGTTTACATCAGAGCAGCTGTCTGAGGAAATATCTATCTGTGGTCCAGTTCAGTGTGTGCTGCACGCTGCCACGGATGGCCGGACCACCGATTTTGTGGCCAAACTGGTGGACATTGATGGAAACGGAGCGGCCAGATATGTTTGTGATGGGATCGTCCGCGCTCATCTGAGGAACGATGACTCCAAGGTTCAACCAGTTCAGCCCGGACGGACATATAAGTATGAAATAGACATGTTGTCAGCCGCGCATACATTCGCTGAGGGACATCGAGTGGGTTTGGAAATCTCCAGCAGCAATTTCCCAAAATGGGATCGCAATCTCAATTCCCTGGACGGTAAGAAAAGACAGGCTCAACAGGCTGTGTTTTGGGGGAAAGATGATTCCTCAAAAATTTGTCTACCTGTTGTCAAATGACGTGAGAGGAAGTCCTGAACATGTCAGACACAGAGTTGATTGTGGAGGATCTTATCCAACTGGGATACTCTGAATATGAAGCAAGAGTTTACATTGGTTTGTTGGAAAATCCGGAAGTTTCCGGATATCAAGCCAGCAAACAAGCCCAGGTACCTCGTTCAAAAGTATACGAAGTGCTAGATGGTCTCGTTTCCAGGGGAGTGGTTCTGGAGATGTCTGTAGATGGTAAGACTCTGTACCGGCCTCTCCCGTATGAGGCACTTATTCAGAAACACAAGGAAAAAACCGAGAAACGATTGTACCGTTTACAGCAGAACCTTGGAAAACTCCCCGTTGAAAAAGAAGAACATCATTTCTTCTCCTTGACGGGGAGAAAATCTGTGATTGCCAAAGCGAGGGAGATGATAGAATCTGCTGAAAAAGCGGTGTTTGTTTCACTGTGGCCGCAGGAACACAGCAATCTTGAAGATTCAATTGCTGCAGCCCGGATGCGCGGAATCACTGCCGCGTCTGTTATATACGAAAACACCGGAGATGGACCTGGGCGGACCGGAGAACATCCGATTTTTTACCATACGGTTACTCCCATGCAGCACAAACAGGTTGAAATGATAGGGCGATGGATGATGCTTTCTGTTGATGGTACCGAGGCTGTCATTGCACAGTTTGATGAAGGTGAACAGGTAGCTCTATGTTCCCGCAATCGCCTGATGGCTTTTTTGATAGCCCAGACCGTTACTCACGACATATTATTTATGGAATATTACCGTGCCTTAGGTGATGAGGCCACCCGTAATTTACTCGACGAAGATACAGAACAGATGCTTCAGCGCATTCAGCGTGCTGCATCGCTCATAGAAGAATCTTGAAACTGAAACCTCAGTAGGGGCCAGTTGGTTGTTGTCATTCAAGGTCGTCCTGATGCAAGTGTTCGTTCAAGCGACTTTCGTTTGCTCCGGCCTTGCAATCATCACGGCAGTCTAGTCGTTGTTATTATTGTTACTCTGTTGAGCAGTTTTCAGGTCGAATTCTTCCATATATTCTTCGGCAAAGAACTCTATCACTGCTTTCCGTGTAACGATTCCAATAAAAACCCCCTGATCATCAACTACAGGCACAAAACTTTGATCCAGGGCTAAGGAGAGCAGGGCCTGGATGTTTTCATAGATGGAGACCGTCTCGTGTTCGAAGTGCCTTTCCACCTCTTCTAATGGTATATTTTCCAGGTTTTTCAACGATAAATTCTCTCTTTTTTTGAGCTCCCAAAGGAGGTCACCTTCGCTGAGGGTGCCCGCATAAGAACCGTCCCCGGCAACCAGTGGAACAGCTCTATACGGATGCTGTTCCAGCTCTTCTATGGCCTGGCGCATGGTGGATTCTAAAGATATCCAGGCGACTTCTGATTTAGGCAGCAAAAAGAATGCTATATTCATGAACTTCTCACCCCCCTCATATTGCAAGTTCAATGTCATTTGCCCGTTTCCTTGTTTAATCGATTGGTGTTTTTAACTATTCATTTCTGGTCAGACTCAACCGCGAGAAATGAATGGGCATCATTCAAATTTATTACTCAGCTACATCAAACATTACTGGCCAGTTGATGAGCCCGGAAGTGGATTTGACTGTTTTACCTGTCGACAGTAGTTTGATATGCCTTGTTATTTTCATGAAGAATTTTGATCATTGCCGTGGGCATTTCTCTACAAGGTCGGCAGGCATCAGGCAGCATCTGCCGGGAACTGACGTCGGGGTGAACCGGTCAACGCTGAGAATTACCTTTTTAAGGCGAGACAGCTCCTGTATGGATTACAGCTGCACCGCCAATCTTGACAGGTATAACTGTTTTTCAGGAGATAACTCTGTGACATATCCGGGGACAGTGAGATCGGGGCTCTTAAAAGGTATCTGGCATTTAACCGAAATTTCGTTGGACGATACGGTAAGCCTGCATAACATCCATGGCAGCCATACCTCTTGGAATCAGTACTACTGGTCCCATTGCGCTGTATTTATCGGGTGATGCCAGAAATTCAGCTATTGTGCCCGATACCCACTCAGATTGATAATCTCCGGCCTCCTGGGCTTGCGACAGATCGCCTGATTCAAGGCAACCTTTCAGATCGTCGACAAACAAATGTCCAGCACGCTCCAGGAGAGCAAAATCCAGTTCCTGACCGCCGCCCATGGAAACTACTACCGCCGATTCATCAACCCAGCTGCTCTTGACCAGTACCTCATCAGCTGAAGTCATAGTAATAATCAGCTCTGAATTTCTTACTGCCTGCGCGGGGTTATCACCCGCCTGCACATTCAATCCCTGCTTTCGGAAGTTGGCGGCAAATTCTTCCCGGCTGGCGGCAGTGCGGGAAAGCACGGTAACCTGACCCAGACTGTAACGGTGAGATAGGGCTTGCAGAGTGGTATCAGCCAGCCGCCCGGCCCCAAAAAGACATACAGATTCAAAAACATCCCGACCCAGGGCTTCCAGAGATACAGCGGTTACGGCTCCAACTCTCCACCTGTAGGAGGTTCTTTCCTCGACCAGTCCAATGAATTTCATGTTCGGCCATTGGTTAAGGAGTACGGTTCTGCTCGCACGCAATCCGGCAAAACCCAGCTCGGTAAAAGCAACCCCCTTCACCCGATAACCTCTGTGAACATCATCAAACATGAGCCTCTTTACTCTCGGTTCTGTGAGTAAGAGCTTGTTTTCGTACTGCTGCTGAAATGTTTCCCGGGCTGCGTTCAGACACAGTTCCCATTCGAGTGTTTCGCTTACCTGTTCATCGGATAATAAAAATGGCTGCTGCATCCTATCACTCCTCGTGAGTTTCATAACCTTTATTGATCCGTTCTGCACGTTATCAATACATCCTGCCTGGACCCTGCAGGTCAGGACCAAAGAAAATATGCTCCGATTGCACAGTCGTGACTGTTAGGTGTGTGCTAGTGCTAAAGACACACATGTCGTTTGAAGTTTTTTAGATATTACCTTTGCTGTATAATATTTAACAACTACGAGCATTCGGCTGATCTGAACCTCACTGCTTGATTGAATGGAGGCTTTAATTCAGATGATAACAAGCACTCAGAATCGAACAATTAAAAAAATCCGGAAACTGTCCAGCAGGAGGGGACGAAAGAAATCAGGAAAGTGCCTGATAGAAGGTATTCAGCAGGTGCTATCAGCTCTGGAAAACGGAGCAGCCGTGCAGATGATCGTCATATGCCCCGATCTGCTCACCAGTGAGATTGCTTATGACCGTGTGCAGAAATCTCAGGAGCGCGGCGTCCGTATACTGCGGGTCAGCGAGGAAGTGTTTAATTCGATTTCCAGGCGCGATAATCCAGTGGGCATTGCGGCGGTAGCCGAGATCCAGTACCAGAATCCCGAGCAGCTTGAACTGCAGGAACAGTCAGTCATAACTGCTCTTATGGGTATCAATGATCCTGGCAATCTTGGGACGATTATCAGAACAGTCGATGCCACAGGAGGCGCAGGGATTGTGCTTTTGGGTAATACCACAGACCCGTTTGCTCCCAGGGCAATTAAAGCCAGTGTGGGAACGGTTTTCAGTGTTCCACTTATTCAATTTGGAGAAACTGACGACTTCATGCAATTCATTAGAACTAAAGGCCTTTTCTTAATAACCACTTCTGCTCATGCTCCCCAAGACATTACTCAAGTGCGGTTTGATTATCCATGCGCGATTTTGCTTGGTGACGAATATCAGGGACTTCCGGTCGACCTATTGGAATATGGTGACCTGCAGGTGCGAATTCCTATCTGTGGGCAGGCATCATCGTTGAACCTGGCGGTGGCAGCAGGAATCTTTTTGTATGAGGCAAATAGATTCCAATGATTTATTTTGTCTAATGTTTCAGCCAGATGGGCAGAATCTACACTGAGCGTTTTTGCTATTTCGTTGCGTTCTGATCTCCTCTCTCAAATTAACCCCCCCGTCACAGAGGCTGTTTTTGTTTTTCAAAGAGCCACGAAACCCAAAAGCATTATTGCTGTTTTTAATTCATTCCAGCACCATACTCCAGGGATTAAAGATTGGCCCTTAAAGAATTCAATTAAATTATTGAAAACTTTAACTTCCTTGACTTTCCATGGCTGGTCATTTTATAGTTTTTATGCCGCAAGGTGGAATTAGTTAAAGGAGGGGTTGATAATGTTAAAGTATTTTTTCAATAAAGATTTCTTTCTTCTGTGGTTGGGGCAGTCTGTGTCTCGCCTGGGAGACGGGGCAGGGTTCATTGCTGTAATGTGGTGGGTGCAGTCTGAAACCGGCTCGGCAGCAGCACTGGGTACCCTGGCCATGGTTAAAGGATTGGCTGCCACGCTGTCCGGACCGTTCGCAGGGGTGTTGGTGGATCGCATGGACCGAAAAATGGTTATAATAGGTGCAGACCTGACGCGGGGGGTTATATATCTGGTGTTGGGATATACCGCGCTGATGAATACACTGACGCTGCCCGTTCTTTTTGTTCTTTCCTGTGCGGCTATGATAAGCGGTCAGTTTTTTCACCCTGCGGTCAACGCTGCCATACCTCTGTTAGTTTCTGATGACGGCCTTGAGCGTGCAAATGCTCTGAATCAAATGACCAACCAGATCGTAAGGATAGGTGGTTATTCTGCCGGAGGCATTCTGGTTGCTCTGTTTGGTGTGCCAGTCCTGCTGATAGGTAACGGAATATCCTATCTGTTGTCTGCCCTTTCTGAAGGCTTTATTGTTATACCCAAAATGCAAAAGGAAATGGAAAGGTTTACGGTAAACCTTTTTACCGAAGATATAAAAGGTGCCTTGCAGTATATCCGCAAAAATGAGGTGTTGGTGAAGATTATAGGTGTAGCTATGGTGATGAACTTCGTTTTCGCCCCTCTTTTTGTTCTCCTTCCTATTTTTGTAAGCGATCACATGGGTGCGGGCAGCAGTGTGTACGGTTATTTGCTGAGTAGTATGATGGTTGGAGGTCTGCTGGGGAGCGTTGTCCTGTCAGCAACGCAGCTGGTTCAGAACAACTTGTGGATTGTCAAATGGGGGATTACTGTCCAGGGGCTGGTATTCCTGGTGTTGCCCTTTCTTCCTGTTCATCTGTGGCTTTCACACGCTGTGGTTATGATAGTGAGCGGCTGCATAAGTACTTTGGTAAATGTATATTTCAACAGTGTGCTGCAGAGAATGGTCGATCAGGATTACATGGGGAAACTGTTCAGTCTGCTGGGGACCGCAACTGGAGCACTGCAGCCGGCGGCCCAGGGGCTCTCCGGTGCAGCTGCCGAGGTAGTGCGTCTGCCGGTGATTTTTACTGTCTGTTCGATCAGTCTTACGGCAACCGGGACAGGGTTCGTCATGATTCCGGATATAGATGCATTTCTGGAGGGAAAGTCAGAAAAAGCAACCTCAGATTCATCAGCATCTGCGGTGAGCTCGGATTGATGGATCATTACACATCAGCTGCCGCAGATGGAGGATGAGTTGAGGCCCAGCTTGCCATCTTTTTTGCTGCTTTACATAAAGCATCCAGAACTTGTTTTAGCTCAGCGATAGAATGGTTGTTGCGTACATATAGACATAGACCCACAGCAGTACGGTCATCGGAAGTCCCAGTCCGATTACTGCAAGATCTTTTCCCTTCAGGGTATCCACATCGATTCCAGCGCCAATCCCCACAAAACAGGTAACGAATAACCAGTTGGTGGCTGTGCGTGCCAGGGAGGCACCTTCTGGTGTGATAAATCCCATGGTAGTCAGGGCTGCTGTAATGAGCAATCCCACGATGAATTTGGGAAACTTCTTCCACAACAGGCTGGGTTCCACCTTTTCTCCTACCGGAAGCCCGCGACAGGTGTAGGCGTAGGCAAGTACCAGTACCACCACAGGCATCAGGGCATTACGGGCTGACTTTACCACGGTGGCTACAGCCCCCGCCCCATCCGAGTAAGCATGGCCTATAGCAATGCACTGAGCGGTGTTTGAGGGGACTACTCCAGCGATAAAGCCCGCGAGCATGTCCCCCCAACCCAGAAGGCCACCCAGAGCAGGCAAAGCCAGAAGGACCACGATTCCTGTCAAAAGTGATGCGCATATCGCAGTTACTATTTCCCTTTGTTTGGCCCTGATCGCTGGAGCAACCGCCATTATTGCTGATACCCCACACACTCCCAGACCTACACCGATCAGATGGCCCCATCTTTCGTTGCCACCCCAAAAACGGGCGAGCCACCCACAAAGCAATATGCAGAGAGTGATGGAGATGCTGACCATCAATATGGCGCTGGCTCCCACCGAAAAAATTTCAAACAGGTTAAGCCTTGCTCCCAATAAAACTACGCCAGCGTACAGGCAGATTTTCTGTGAGAAATTTATGCCCGCGTCGAAGATTTCCCAGCGAAGAGGGATAAACTTGCGAGCAAATACACCGAACATTATCGCCAGGAGTACGTAGTTGACCACAAGCAGATGCTCGGGTATGTAGTTGATATCAATCCAGCGAGCCAGACCCCCAAGCAAAAAACACAAAACAAGCCCAGGGATTACTGCTTTTATATATCCAGCCCAGCTGGTGTGCGGTTCAGCAGGTATTTTGGCCATTAAAAACCCTCCTTCACTGCAAAATACGTGGTATAAGTTCGGCAGCAAGCATGATTAGAAGGCCCAAACCACATCCCAGCCAGTCGTCATCGATTACTAATTTTGTGTCCCGACGCTTATCCACTTCTGACATCCTTTCCATTTCAGCCGTCAATGTTGACGCAGATGCTTTTTGCTGGTCAGACTTCGGTGTGTTTCCAGTGTCCCTGCCGGAACAGGTAGATCAGAATTACTGCACGAACAGTCCAATCTGCGCAGAGTGCAGCATATGCGGCGAAAGCCCCCCATTCCAGAACAAAGAGCACCAGACCGGTCAGCCCCAATCTGACCACCCAGACTGAACCTGTGGTGATGAACATCACTGAGGTAGTATCTCCGGCTCCCCTCAAACCTCCTGAGAGAACAAAACCCAGAGCCATGGGAACCTGGACCAATCCCACTATACGCAGAAAGGTTGTGCCGGTGGTCAAAAGTTCCCCCTCAGCACCGTAGATGGACAGAAATACCTGAGGGATAGCAATAAACAGCAGTCCCATGGACCCCATGAAGGCAATACCCAGATAAGAGCTCTGCCAGCCAGCCTGCTCGGCGGTATCTGGATCACCTGCTCCCAGTAACTGTCCTACCAGTGCGGCTGCTGACACAGATAATCCTATGGCGGGTAAAAAGGACATTTCTTCTATGTTCTGAGCCAGAGTTGCGGCAGCTATTACCGTTGTTCCGGCGGTGGCGAGCATCCGGAAGTGCAGCATCATTGCCACACTCTGCATTAATCGTTCTGCCATTGCCGGAAGTCCCACGCGGAGAATACGGCGTATCATTTGAAAATCCCAGTTGAACAGGTTCACTCGAGGAATCCTCAGCACGCGGTCACCCCGGTAAAGAAACGCTACAAGGATGATACCGCCCAGTCCTCTGGTCATGGAAGTGGCTATGGCAGCTCCTCTGATGCCCATGGCGGGAAATCCCAGACGGCCGAAGATGAGTATGTAATTGAATGTGACGTTAAGAACATTGGCCACAGCACCCACCTGCAGAGGGGTGCGGGTGTCGCCTGCGCCTCTCAGTCCCGCTGTAGCCACCATTCCCAAAAAAGAAAACAAAAGCCCAGCACTCATATAACGTACGTATGTAGAACCAAGGGGAAGAACTTCCGGTTCAGCCCCCATAAACTGCATTACAGTACCGGAAAAAACGCCCATTATTCCACACAGTACAAGTGCCACCGGTGCTGCAAACAGGAGCGCCTGGTGGATAGTACGGTTGGCCAACGAATCCTCATCGCCGCCGATAAAGCGGGCCACCAGTGCTGTGGTGCCTTCACCGATACCTAAAAAGACTGACATGACAAAAAATATTGGTCGAAAACTGAGCCCGATCGCAGCTACCGCTTCTGAGCCCAGACGCCCCACCATGGCCATATCGACTACCTGAGTGATTGTATGTAAGGACATCTCGGCAGCAACAGGCCAGGCGAGTGTAACTATTACCCGTCTCAACTTGCTGATGGATTCAGCTGCCTCAGACAGTGGTACTTCACTTGCTCTTCCACGAGCCACATTATTTCCTCCACTCTTTTGATAGTCAACTATGATAATTTCTTTGCTGAACTTATGGACTCCTCCCTGACAGCAGCGGTAATCCCTGTGTGTGGGGTAGAAAAATGTAGAAAAACACCGATAAATAGCCAAAATCACACGTGGCGCACAACACGAGGAAATGAAAGATATTATTCTGCAGACAGGATATTTGGCCTCATTATCTGAAGTGCTTTTCTATTACTGGGAAGTTGTGAGGAGGGAGAATAGGGCCTGTGGTAGGAAGTGTTCAGTCCAGCGTTGATGTTTTTCGTCAGCTGGAGGGCGGGTATTGTTGAAAGCAGCTAGTATATATACAATTTATAATGGTTATCGTTATCAGATGATAAGGTTTAAAGGGGTGTGTAGTTAATTGCTTTACAGCGGAGGGGAAAAGGCTGAATTTTAACTCAGGAGGGGACCGGGTGGTGAAAAGGTTTGCTGAAAGGACAATGCAGGACGACAGCAATGGGTATACTTCCACATACTGATGTCAGCAGAGCTATGGATTTGGCATTGTCACTGGATATACCTTTTTGGCCGCAGCTGCCCAGAAGAAGTTTTTATGAGGATATGTACGTGCAGGCATCAGAAAATTTCCCCGGTATAGATATTGATATGGAAAATGAGGAAATACATTTTTCGCTGAATGATTTTTACGATGAGCTCAATAAGCTGGTGAGTAAATGGGACAATGAACATTATTTTCGTTTGTCAGAGAAATACAGTGATATTTTACCCCTGTTTTTGAAGCAGGATTTCGATGATTATGCTCATATACGGGGTCAGATGATAGGTCCTATCAGTTTTGGTCTCCGGGTTGTTGACGATGAGGGACGGCCGATCATCTACAATCGGGAAATCAAGGACGTTTTATTTCCCTTTATCCGCAAAAAGGTTATTGCGCAGCGCAATCAGCTGGGCGAGATACATCCCAGTCCTCTGGTCTGGATTGACGAACCGGGGCTGGAAGCATTGTTTTCAGCTTTTACCGGCTACACGGATACGGATGCATTGAATGATTATCATGACTTTCTTGAGGAAATCCCTTCGCCTCGTGGGGTGCATTTGTGCGGCAACCCTGACTGGTCCTTTCTGCTGCAGTTGGAGATCGAGGTCCTGTCAGTAGATGCGTTGGCTCATGGTCATATCCTTGTTCGTTATTTTGATCAGTTTAAAGACTTCATCAATAGGGGTGGAATAATAAGCTGGGGGATAACCCCTACCCTGAAAGAAGAGGTAAATTCAATGGAGGTGGAGGATCTTGTAAAACGGCTTGCAGAGTTATGGGATTACATGGCGGAGCGGGGATTGCACAAAAAGCAGATAGCCAGACAGAGCTGGCTTGCTCCTGCACGCTGCTGCATCATTAATCCTGAAGGAGATGATTCCGTAGATAAGTCTATTGGAATGATGCAAAAAATATCCGGATATCTCAGAGAAAAATACCGACTCTATTAGCTCGGTTGTGTTTTACTGAAGATTCGCCTGTCGGGGTGCTTGCAAGGCATCAATGCTCCTGCTGTATTTATCAGTTTGCCGGTTGAATCGTAAAGCACAGGGGCTTTGTTGGTGGTGACTGAAACCCTGCTGTCAGGTTTCAATGTAGAACTGAAGCGGCAGCGAAACAGAACTTTTTGCCCTGAAGGCAGCTGAACCTGAGACAATTGGCCGTGTCCCAAATATTCGCTCCACAATAGTTTTGATTTTGCTGAAGAATTCGGGCGAATCATCAGCTGTTCAGGACGGAACATTACCTGGATTGCTGATCTGGGTTCAAGCCTGGTGGCCAGAGCAAAAGTTCCCAGTCACACTGGATAAGGCTGTCGTTGATTTCGGCGGGAAGGAAATTTGCCTCTCCAATGAAAGAAGATACCTGCATGGTAACTGGTTGGTGATAAAGTTTATCAGGGGAGGCGGTTTGCAGAAGTTTTTCGTCCATCATGACCGCTACCCTATCAGCCAGACTGAAGGCTTCCTGCTGATCATGGGAGACAAAGACTACTGATACACCGGCTTCGTTGAGAATACGTTTTATCTCTATGCGCAGTTTCCGGCGCAGGCTGGCATCTAGATTGGAAAAGGGCTCGTCCAGCAGGATCACTTCTGGCTGAGGGGCCAGTGCCCGGACCAGGACTGTTCTCTGCTGCTGTCCTCCAGAAAGTTGATACGGCATACGGGAGCCCAGATTGGCTAACCCTACCAGGTCGAGTATTTCACGGACCTAACTTCACCCACTCCTCATGAGTATACCGCTCAAGATTACACCTAATGTGCCTATATGTAATTAGGATCAATATCAGTTGTCAAGGGCTGTGTCCCCTTTTTGATGAGTTTACGATTAATGTGGCGTTTGTTACGGGTTGAGTATTGAGAAGCTGAGAAGGACGGTGTGTGGGGTGCGTTGAGGTTGAACTGTGAATTTATATGCAGGAATCCATCTGATATTCCAGAAGAAACAGATAGAATAAGGTAAGATCTGTATTTATTCAAGCGCGAGTGCACTTATCCATCGTACACGCTGCAAATGACAGAGGAGATGCTTATGTACAGTATAGGCCAGCTCATAAAGAAATATCGGCAGCAAAAAGACATGTCTCAATCAGAATTGGCTGATGAGGTCTGCAGCCGTTCTTATTTGAGTCACATTGAAAATGGTGAGCGAATTCCTTCGGCTGACGTGCTTGGTCGGTTGGCAGATAATCTGCAGGTGCCACTTGACCGTTTTGTTGATAGTTATCTGCGAGATTCGGGCTTTACTGTTGAAGAATGTTTCCGTCTTTCAAAAAAGCTTTCAGATAGATCTCTATTTGACCCAGCTGAAGAGATTTTAAAGAAAGGCAGACAGTACTCGACTGCTGATACAGGGCTCGAATTTGTGGACAGACGTCACGAGAAGTTGTACAAGGACGCCTTGGGACATCTGTATGCTTGTAAAGGGGAACATCAGGATGCATGCAAAGTTTTTCGACAACACCTCCTTTTGTGCCGCCGCCGCCCCGCTGAGAGATTTGAACTTGCCCGAGCTCATTATTTGATGGGTAGATCCTTGCTCCGCTGCGATGATTATGAGGAAGCAGAAAATCACCTTCAGATGGCTTTTACCCATGTTCTGTCGGTAGATCCGGAGCAGTCCCCTGTTCATTCTCAAAAAGTGGTGGGCCTGCATGAAGATACTGTACACGGTTTTGTTCAGGTTCTCATCAGAAAGAGGAAATTCGCCTCAGCCAGAGATATCTTAAAGATGGCCCGACTCAGGTGGGATGAGCTGGGGATACTTGATGAACCGCACCCACTGATTATTTTGTGCAACGGCATCGGTTATATTGGGACTGGTAATCTTGAACGTGCTCAGGAGATTTTGGAAATGCTGTCCAGGCAGCCTGTTAGTGATGATATTTACCATTATTTTAGTTCAATCTACCTGGGCAAGATTTTTCGCGCGAGCAATAAAACCAGCCGTGCGCTGCGGCATCTGAGTAATGCATGGGATATTTACACTGAGGAGCAAATGTGGAATGCCAGACATGCAGCCAACGAGTTTGCCCGATGCCATTTGCAAGTCAACGATTTGGAGAAAGCCGAAAGCTGGCTGGACATCGCAGAATCTTTCGATGAAACAGGATGCCATCTGATTGAACCAGGCGATGATCTCAGGGCGCGTACACTTGTAATACGGTCACTTGTTAACCGATTGAGATGTGGAAACGAAACTCTTGATTGTCTGGAAAAAGCACAGTCGTTGGCACTCACAAAAGAAGCTGAGTGGGGAGTGGCTCTCGAGAGAATCAGATGTATGGTTCAACGAGGAACAGATGATGAGAATCTCACAAAGACCCTTGATCAGCTGAGGGAAAAACTCCCAGGCATCTTCGTCTTGTGAAGGACATGATGGGGTTATATGGTGTGTCCAGCTCCTGGGAAAAATGTGACAGAGAATTTCGGATCTCTTGATTTCATAATAGATACCGAAGGCTTGTTTTTGCTAGGTGATAGGCTGAGGTTTATTTTTGGTATGATTGTTAGTGGGGATCTGGCTTGGCATTTTGGGATCGTAGATATAGACAAAATCGATTCTGCCGTTGTTTTTTCTTTTTGATAAATTATGATAATTGGTAATACAAGGTAGGTTAGAGCATTTCACAAATATCATGAGATAGTGCGAGCTGAACTGAAGTTAGAGGGAGGTTTCTGGGGTTCTGAGCGGAAGTAGTCCATGGATGACGTTATATGTTATATAGGGATAAGAATTTTGAACTGGGGGCTGCGGGATATTTCGTCTTATTTGCGTGATTCGGTTGGCATTCTGCTCTCGGACATGGGGGTGTCCATTGAACAGTTAAAACCTCGTCACATACAAGTAAGGGTGAAACTGTGTGACGGGGGATGGCTGGGGGATAATGTAGAATGCCAACCGACAACTTTCGTGTTGTTGCGGTATCATAAATCAAAAACTGTTATTTTACTACTCATATATTTTTTATTTCTTTGTCGGAAAGTTAATTCCTTCACACCAGTGGATATTGCTTAAAGGGTTTCTGGTTCAGGTTGATGATATATTGAAATGGGATGTGTTTCTTTCCCTCACTGCAGGTAAAAACCAGACAAGGCCCCTGATGGGGCCCGCCTGGTAAAGGTAACTACCAATGAATGTATTTGGTTTTCATTAAATCAAATACTGGGCGCAAGCCGGTTTTCGGGAGAGTTTCCTTCGTTTATTGTTCACATTCTGCTGTTTTATCTTCACAGGCATCTTTTGAGTCCTGCTCATGATGGCAATCATGCTTCTTTTCTTTGCAGCATTCCTCATCATCGTGGCAATGACAATGGCAATGGTGGTGACAATGGCAGTGACAGTGGCAATGACAATGGTGGTGACAGCACTGTCGCCCTTTTTTATGGTGTCCGTGTCTTCTTCTGTGCATTAACGACCTACCTCCCCTCAATCTAACATGCATATAATCGATTTAGGTCACAGTGGCAGTTAAAGTTGACTTTCTCAGTATATGAGCGATTCATCTAGTCAGGAAAAGTATATAGCTGGATATCATTGTTGTCAACTTCTTCATCTGTTTGATAGCAACCGCTTGAGTAGACCTTCTTGGTCGCAAATGACAGTATACTGGCTTGACTTTTGAGAACTTTATGTATGTTGTTATGGTCTAAAAATGACTACTGGAAAGGGGAAAAGGGAATGCGTGAAGGAGAGATTGCGGCTGTGGTTACGAAATTGCTCCTGATGTTTCTATTGGCAGTGGTTGCCTTTGTATTTGCTGAGCCTAACCCATGGAGCCATGTATTAATGATTTATGGCTGTCACTATTGTAAATTATATCATTGGGGATTACATGTTGCTCCCCGGTTTTGGGAATATAGCAGCCAGCATAGCTGATGGGTTCATGGCACCAGTTTTGGCGTACCTGGTATTTTGGGCTGTTCCAGGTGGTCGTTTCAACGGGGAATCGCTTGCCTTATTTGGAAGCACTGTTGCAGTGAGTGAATATGTGTTTCATCTTTACCTGATGCAGATAGAAGAGGACTTCACGCGAGCTTAGGTTGTGGGGAAGAAGTGCCGGATAGGTACCCTGGGAGTGAAAGAAAGTAGAAGTTTGACTCGGTAATGTGATGTCCTCCCTCGAATGAGCATTGCAGGCAGATATCCATCAGTCAGGGCATCCTGGCAAAATTTCATGTTGGACAGGAATATACCGATGTTCCTAGAAATCACCTGATCAGAGTCTTATAGGAGCTGGTGTTGGGATGCTGGGAGGTCGGTTGACTTGAAGAAAGTATTTGTTTTGGGTGCTGGAACAGTTGCCGGTCCATGTATTGATTATCTGTTTGAACAGCCTGGTTTGAAATTGACGGTGGCCGATAAAGACTTGAAAGCTGCGCGTGCAGCAGTTTGCAGCCACCCTCGCGGGCAACCTGTAGAGATTGATGTTGACCATGAGACCCCGCGTGATCTGATAAGAGATAGTGATATCGTCTTGAATCTGCTTCCGAAAGAATATCTGTCTGAAATTGCGAAAGTTTGTGTTCAGGAAAAAACATCAATGATAGGGGCCACCTATTTGACGGAGGAGATGCTGCGCATGGACACTCTGGCCGGGGAATCGGGGGTTCTGATTCTGGGGGAAGTTGGCCTGGATCCAGGAATTGATCATATGATGGCAGTTCATTCGATAAAAAATCTTCAGGGTGACGGAGCAGAAATAAAATCTTACCGTTCTATGTGTGGGGCAATTCCGTCGCATTCATCTAATAACAATCCGGTAGGGTATAAATTTTCTTGGTCTCCAAGTGGAGCAATATCCGCTGCTAAACGTCCAGCTCGTTATTTAGACAATGGCGATGTCGTTGAGGTTGCTGGTGAATCAGTTATGCGGAACTACTTTTTTGAACATGTTCCTGAGGTAGGCTGGTTTGAATGTTACCCAAATGGCGATGCACTTCCTTACCGCGATATTTATGGGATACCGGAAGTCTCTACAATCTTCAGAGGAACCTACCGTTTTGCTGGATGGTGCGATACTATGGCTGCCCTCACAAGTATCGGCGCTCTTGATGATAATCAAAAATATGATCTTTCAAACATGACCTACCAACAATTTACATCCGATATGTTGGGGGATGAGGGTGAGGCGAGCCTTCAAACAAGACTGGAGAGGAAACTCAATATTCCGAAACATTCGTCAATACTCAAAAAAATTAGATGGCTGGGATTGCTCAAGGATGAGGTAATCTCACTGGAGAGAGGTTCACCTGCCGATGTCACCTCTCAACTGATGTTGGAAAAATTACAGTACAGTGAAGATGAACAGGATATGGTGGTCATGACGCATGAATATCTGGCTCGTTTCCCGGATGGAAAACTCAGGAGATTGCTATCCACCCTGGTAGATTACGGACAATCCAGCGGCCACTCTTCTGTAGCTCGAACCACAGGTCTACCGATTGCTATTACCTGCAGGCTGATGCTTCAAGGCCGGATAAATCTGAAGGGTGTAAAAATTCCAGTGCATCAGCAATTATATGAACCGGTCTTAGAAGAGCTTGATGAGATGGGTATACACAGCAGGGAAATAATAGATTTACCCTGATCACTTCAATCCATTGCCTCCATCGTTTTAGTTTGGGTTGGAGGGTCTGGCCTGATGATATTCGCGGTCCCATCTTGAAATATCAACAGTTTTCTGAAAGCCTGTTTAGAAATAAGGGGGTTTTCAGATGCGCATTACCAAATGGTGGATCGCATCAGCGGTAATGGGAATTCTTTTAATAATTTCGGGCATCCTGGACGGCGAGCTAGGACAGATCCTTACAAGGGCTATTCGAATTTGTCTTGAATGTGTGGGGGTTGGATGAAGAAACGCAGTTGGAGTCAGCTGTTGTTCTTCTTTGCTTTAAACCCCCATTTATTGAACTTTGTCCGCGGGACCGTGCATTCTGGAGCTACAAAGTCATTTTGTGTGCCTGTCCTGAACTGTTATTCATGTCCAGCTGCGGCTTTTTCATGTCCAATTGGAGCACTGCAGACTGTTGCCGGTGCAGCCAATAAGGTTTCACACTTTGTCCTGGGAACCCTTGTTTTCATTGGTTCCGCAGTCGGCAGGGCTGCCTGTGGGTGGGTATGCCCCTTTGGATGGCTCCAGGATGCTCTAGCCCGTCTGAAGGGCAGCCATATATACATTCCGAGGACTTACGAAAAGATGAGATATTTCTGGCTCGGTTTCACCCTGTTTGCAGGAATGTGGCTTACAGACCCGCAGACCGGAGTAAGTATTCCACCTTTTTGCAAATATATCTGTCCGCAGGGAACCTTGCAGGCGGGTGTACCCTTAACTTTGAGTAACTATAGTCTGCGTAGTTTGATAGGACCATTGTTCTGGTTCAAGGTGGCTGTTCTCATGCTGATATTGGGTGCATCAGTCTTAATAAAGCGAGGATTTTGTCGTTTTATGTGCCCACTGGGGGCAATCATGGGGTTAACGAATTATTTCAGTTGGTACCAGATAACTGTTGATAATACCAAATGCGTGAAGTGTGAATCTTGTGTGGACATATGTCCAGTGGAGATAGATATAAGGAACAATCCTAAGGATTTTCAGTGCGTAAGATGTTCGGATTGTGCTGGGATTTGTCCAACAGGAGCCATAGGCAACAATTTGCCGTGGAAAAAGCATAGTTGAAGGGAGAGATCAGGAGTGAGTTTCTCCGATGCAAGACTCGGACCAACTGTTCTAATGGGCCTACTTCTGCTTCTGGCAGTAGTGTTTACCAGTGTGTGTGCAGGCATGTTTTCACCATCGCAGGAGTCAGAAACAGCTGAATCTGCTCCGTCATTTGAGGTCTCCAGGCTGCAACTTGAATCCGGGGATTTGGAGACAGATATTGAATTTTTCACTGACTTTGATAAGCCTGTCTATGCGATGTTTTTCACTACCAGCTGCCCCTCCTGTGTCACAGCAGTTGAGGACCTATATGATAGTGCCAGAGAGTGGGAGAAGCAGGGAGTGCAGGTTGTAATCATCAGTGGAGATAGCGCCGATGATACTGCAGAGTTTTTCAATGAACGGGAATTGTTCTATGAAGTTTACGTTGATCAGGCCGGTGAAGGATTCAGTGAAGCTGAGGTTCGTTTTGTGCCTACCGGTTTGCTGGTTGATGAAGAAAACCAGGTGGTCACTCGAATTACCGGCTGGACGGAAGACCACAAACATGAGCTGGAATCAGCTGTCGAGCAGCTGCTCGAATAAAGGGATGAAAACAATCTGGATGAGTCGGTCATTGTGGGCCGACTCATCCCTACAGGCTTACCATTCGATTTTATAGAAATTGGCATTTTTCCCGTAAGGTTTTGTGATTTTCTCCAGTTCCCTGAGCTTCTCGGATGAATAGGGAGTAAAACCCCGGGCTGCCTGTACGTTTTCCTCCAGTTCTTCGAGCGTACTGGTGCCTACAATCGCAGTATGAACCGGATGGGACCAGACGTAACCGAGTGCTTGTTTCATACTATTTATGCCCTCATCCTGGAAAATTCGCCCTACTCCCGCGGTTTTCATGGCGATTATACCTAAGTTCCTCTCAGAGGCTTCTGTTAGCAACTTCTGAAAAGACTGATAATGGGGATCTGCTGCGCTGAAGGCCATGAGGAGACAGTCAAAGTCGTAGCACTTTAATAGTTTGAGCAGGATATCGGGGTTTTTGTGGCCTGTGAGTCCTATGTTTTGCACGGCACCTTCACTTTTTAATTTTTCTACAGCTTTTATAGCACCGTTTTCACCAATTATCTGTTTCACTTCTTCAGTAGTCTGTACATTGTGAATTTGATATAGGTCCAGATAATCAGCGTTCAACCTCTTCAGACTGTTTTCAAACAGGCGCATTGTTTCATCATATGTTCTTCCGTGGGTCTTACTTGCCAAGAAAACTTCATTTCGCCGGGTCTTCATGACTTCACCGATATTTTTTTCGCTTCCTCCCTGACCATATTTGGGAGAAGTATCTATGTAGTTTACTCCCAAGTCGAGAGCCCGGTTGATTATCTTGATTGCTTCTTTTTGCTGTTGTTTTTTCTCTATTGTGGCTTCTCCGCCCAGGCTGAGAATGCTGACTGAATGACCAGTCTGTCCCAGGGGTCTGGTGGGGATTTTGCTGCTTCGGCATTCTTGAGGCTCCAAGATGTACCATCCTTTCTTTTTAGCGATAAACAGTTGATACCATGTTTATTTTAACTTGTTGATGAAAATTTGCCACGATCGCCTTTAACAGTATGGAAATGGAGACTGTCTTTTTATTTGAATCTACTTCATTTCACTCACTCTGGACAAGTTCCTTGATACGTTTAGAAAATGAAGTGATATAATTATGCCATAAGTTGTTCTGAGATGTTTTTGCACAGATTTTGATGAAGCGGTAGCCTTTAAGAGCCACGTAAGGTATATAATTTTATCTGCTCGTCGAGGTTCCACATTTAGGGTTTGACCGAGGAGTCGACTGATTGATACTGTCGGATTGGAGAGAGGGGTTGGCATGAGCAAAACGACGTGCATGACCAGATTGGCTTTACTTATAGCTGTAGGTGGCGCTATACACTGGGTGGAGCGAATGGTAGGTGTTCCATTCCCCGTTCCTGGTGCCAAGCTGGGTTTGGCCAATGTGGTTACACTATACTGCATAATAATGTGGGGAGGTTCAAAAGGTGTTTATGTTGCCGTTGGTCGCACAATTTTTGGGTCTCTACTTGGTGGGACATTTGGAACGCCCGCTTTTGCGATGAGCCTGTCAGGAGGAGTGG
>CAZRFK010000026.1:0-22516 GCA_964599275.1 uncultured Clostridia bacterium | reverse complement strand
AAAATTGTCTTGGCTGTGGGCAATTTGCTAGTGTAATGTTATCATAACCAGAGGATACGGGTGTTTTTTAATATCATCATTTTATTTTTAATTATCAAATGGAGTCAGATGGTAGAGACTTAAACTGTAGCAGATATTTGATATGCAGACGGAGGTGAAAAGATGTCAACCAAAACATTTAAGGGTGGAGTACATCCACCTGAATTCAAGGAGCTTACCGCATCCTGCAGTTTGGAGGTTCTTCCCCCTCCCAATCAGATTGTTATTCCTATGGTCCAACATATTGGTGCACCCTGCGAACCAACTGTTGGAGAGGGAGATCGGGTTTCCGAGGGGCAGATTATTGGGAATACTGACTCGTTTGTCAGTGCCCCAGTACACGCCAGTATTTCGGGAACAGTCGAGGAGCTCGGTCATATCAACCTGCCGGATGGGAGCAAGGTTCAGGCGGTGACAATAAAGGCAGATGAAGAATCTGAAGCCCCCCTTTCAGCGACTGATCGTAATCCAGATAATATGAGTCCGGACGAAATCCGGGATGCAGTGCGAGAGGCAGGCATAGTTGGTATGGGAGGAGCTGCTTTTCCCACACACGTCAAGTACTCTCCGCCACCGGAGGTTGAAATTGATACTATTGTTTTGAATGGTTGTGAATGTGAACCCTTTCTCACCTGCGATCACCGGGTAATGTTGGAGGAAGCAGATGACATCATCCTCGGCCTGGAAATAATCATGAAGGTATGCGAAGCCGAACACGGCATCATTGGTGTGGAGGATAACAAGGAGGACGCAGCTGAAGTTCTTCGTGAAGCAATCGGGGATCGGCCGCTTGAAGTACACCTTCTGGAGACCAAATATCCAGAAGGCGCCGAAAAACAGATGATTGATGCTGTGCTTGGACGCGAAGTGCCTTCTGGCGGATTACCTCTCGACATTGGTGTGGTCGTCAATAATGTTGCGACTGCTGTTTCGGTGGCGCGTGCTGTAACGCAGGACAAACCCTTGATTGAACGCCCAGTAACGGTCACAGGAGATGTCGTCGAACAACCGAAGAATTTCCTTGCCCGTATAGGTACTCCAGTTCGCACACTGCTGGAAGCGGCGGGCGGCTTTAGCGAGGAGCCATCCCGAATCATACTCGGAGGTCCCATGATGGGTACCGCTATCTATGATCTGGACACTCCAGTCCTGAAGGGAACTTCGGGGGTTGTGGCGTTGAGCTCAGATTTAGCTGCTGATATTCAGGAGGATCCATGTATCCGGTGCAGTCGCTGCGTTGATGTATGCCCAATTTCCCTGCTACCTTTGTATCTGGCGGAATATAATCATGAGACAGCTCTGGATTATAATCCCATGGATTGCATTGAATGCGGTTCATGCTCATACATCTGTCCGTCCAACCTGCAGTTAGTGCAGAGAATTCGCTTGACCAAAGCAAAAGCTCAGGCACAGCAGGAGGACTCTTAGATTTTAAGGTATGAAATCTTAAGGGAGAGGAGACGAAATTGTGAATATCGAGGAAGGTTTTGATGGTTCCGATCTGACACTGGCATCATCACCGCATTTGCGTTCTCCCTCATCAATATCCGGCATCATGACTGATGTTGTTGTGGCGCTTTTGCCTGCGGTAGGTGCGGCAGTGTATTTTTTCGGCGCTCAGGCGGTGGCGATAATTGCTGCCACTATAGCTGGAGCAACCGGAACCGAAGCACTGATAGCCTGGGTACGGAAGCAGGAGATTCCAATTGCTGATATGAGTGCTGTGGTCACTGGTCTTCTTCTGGCCTTGGGCCTGCCACCCACGGTGCCATTATGGATGGCCTTTTTGGGAGGAGCCTTCGCCATTGGGATTGGTAAATCTGTTTTTGGTGGTCTGGGCATGAATGTGTTTAACCCGGCTTTAGTCGGACGGGTATTTCTTGTGGCTTCATTTCCGGTTTTGATGACTAACTGGCGGTGGCCCGCTGGTGCAGGTGGGTGGCTTCCTGAAGGACTGGATGCAGCTGCTGCCCCAACTCCCCTTGACCTTATGGCTCTCGAAGGAGTACAAACCCCGTATGCGGATCTTTTATGGGGGCGGATCGCTGGCAGTCTCGGGGAGACGTCGGCCATTCTTTTGGCCCTGGGAGCAGTTTATCTGGTAATCAAGAATATAATTGACTGGAGAATCCCAGTGTCGTATATAGCTACAGTAATGATTGTGGCTCAGCTTATAGGAAAAAACCCTGCATTTCACCTGCTATCGGGTGGACTCATATTGGGTGCGTGTTACATGGCCACCGATTATGTTTCCGGACCAGTTACAAAAGGTGCAAAGATCGCATTTGGTATCGGCTGTGGTCTTTTGACGATGTTGATAAGAGCCTATGGTGGGTACCCTGAGGGTGTTACATACGCCATCTTGTTCATGAATGCGACAGTGCCATTGTTGGAACGGTATACTATACCACAGCTTTTTGGAGCGGAGGTGGATGCGGTTGAGTAGGACATTTTATCTCGGTGCATTTTTGATGGTGCTTTGCCTGGTGAGTGCCGGTGCTTTGGGGTACACCTTCCAGCTGACTCAGCCTCGTATTCAGGCTCATTATGAGGAGGCTCGGCAGCGTGCCATGTCTGAGGCCTTGCCCGGGGCAGATGAATTTACAGATGCTCCTGACTGGGTAGACGAAAAGCTAGACGACCCTGAGTTTGCAGAAATCGATGAAGCAAATGTGGGTAAGGCGGATGATCGGAGGATTGGTTATGTATTCACCGCCTCCCCTTATGGCTATGCCGATGAAATAGTCATGATGGTGGGTATATCCGAACAACAGATCAAGAGCATTGAAATATTACGCCAGGCCGAGACTCCAGGCCTGGGAGCGCGAATAACAGGAAAAGACTGGCAGGCGCAGTTTTCTGGTTTGCCAATTAATGAAGAAATCGCCGTCGTACAGTATGGTGGTCAGATCGACAGTTTAACCGGTGCTACTGTCTCCTCAGAGGCTGTAGCTGCTGGAGTTGATATGGCACGCAGACTGTACGAACGGATAAGAAAAGAGAGGTGAAGGCAGTGAGCAGGTTGTGGAAGGATTTCACTAGAGGTATTCAGGAAGAGCATCCTATTTTTCGACTGGTCCTGGGGATGTGTCCCACGCTGGCGGTAACCACATCAGCGGTTAACGGGCTGGGTATGGGACTCGCCACCACAGCTGTCATGGTAATGTCCAACCTGTTGGTGTCTATTTTGCGAAATCTCATACCTGATAAGATTCGTATTCCCTGTTACATCGTAATTATAGCCAGTTTTGTTACTATTGTGGATCTGAGTATGGCAGCCTATTTTCCCCCGCTGCACGATGCACTGGGTATATTTGTGCCCCTGATCGTGGTTAACTGCCTGATTCTTGGACGGGCGGAGTCATTTGCATCCAGAAACCCCATAACCAATTCATTGGCTGATGGATTAGGGATGGGTGTAGGCTTCACCTGGGGCCTGGCTACTCTGGGAGCAATCAGGGAAATCCTCGGATTCGGAACATTTTTCGGGCTGGAGATAATGGGAGCAGCTTTCAATCCCGCCCTGTTGATGATTTTACCTCCAGGGGCCTTTTTATCACTCGGGCTTTTGCTAGGATTATTCAACTGGTGGGATGCGCGAAAAGACCAAAACGCAACACTGCAGGGGGAGGGAATGCACTGTGGGTGAAATGCTCAGCATATTTATAGCTGCTATGTTGATTAACAATGTTGTACTGATTCAGTTTTTGGGCATTTGTCCCTATCTCGGAGTTTCCCAAACCCTGTCCTCTGCTGTAGGCATGGGGTTTGCCGCTACCTTTGTTATGTTGATGTCCTCGATGATCACCTGGACGATTCAGTATTTTATTCTGGAACCCTTTGACATACAGTACCTGCAGACAGTGGCTTTCATTCTGGTAATTGCTACTATGGTCCAGTTTGTCGAGATGTTTATTCTGAAATACAGTCGACCACTTTACCGGGCGCTGGGAGTATTTTTACCGCTGATTACTACAAATTGTGCGATAATGGGTATTGCTCTTTTGAACATCACCAGCGGCTACAATTTTTTGGAGACCATCGTTCACGCCTTAGGAGCTGGGGCTGGATTTCTCCTGGCTATAGTGCTGTTTGCCGGTATTCGTGAGCGCCTGGAACGAGCCGCAGTTCCTGCACCGCTGGAAGGGATGCCGATTGCCCTGATTACTGCTGCGGTTATGTCGATGGCTTTCATGGGGTTTGCAGGGTTTGATATAACTGCTCTGCTGGGAGGATGAACAGCGAACAACAATGACCATTGAGTTGATCTTGCAATTTAGATTATCAAACGAGATAGTTTATCTGAGCAACGGAAAAGAGGTGGAATCCGATGCTGCCAGCAGTTGTAACACTGATGGGGTTGGGGCTATTGTTCGGAGCTGGACTGGCTTTTGCCTCCCGGGTACTGGCCGTAAAACGCGATGAACGCGTTGAGGCTATTGACGAAGTACTGCCAGGTGCTAATTGCGGAGCCTGTGGTTTTGCTGGTTGTTCGGGGTTGAGTGAAGCTCTGGTCCAAGGAGAGGCTGAACTGGAGGACTGTCCGGTGTCGGACAGTGAAGCCCTTACTCAGGTAGCAGAAATCCTGGGTGAAGAAATAGCCATGGACGGTTCACGCGATGTTGCCAAAGTTCGGTGTCGGGGCACTCTGGATGCTGCTGAGACGCGTTTTAAATATGCAGGCATACAGGACTGTGATGCTGCAGCAGGTGTATCCGGAGGACATATGGTTTGTGAACACGGATGCCTGGGTATGGGTACGTGTGCTGAGGCTTGTCCTTTTGACATAATTGAAATCCACGAGGGCATTCCAGTAATCAATGAAGCAGAATGTAATGCTTGTGGCAACTGTGTAGAGGTGTGTCCTCGTGACATTATTCAACTGCAGCCAGAAGATCAGCAGGTGTTTTTGTACTGTCAAACACCGGCTGGTCCGCGTGAAGCCCGACAGGCGTGCAGTAATGCCTGTATTGCCTGTGGACTCTGTGCGCGAACCTGTGAATACGATGCAATAGTAATGGACGACAATCTGCCCGAATTTGACTTTGATGCGTGCACAGGTTGTGGTGATTGCGTCGAGGCTTGTCCTACAGATGCCCTGGGACAACCCAGCCTGAAAGAATCTGAAACAGATAAATAGCAATTGTTTGCTAATATCATGGCCAAAACAGGCCAGCGAACTTTTCCGGAATCGACTTGTGTTGGTTCCGGGATTTCATTTTTAACCGGAGATGTTGATTCATAGGGCAGTAGATCTAAAAACGCCCCTGCATCCTGGCGAGTTGGGGAGTGCAAAGTGGGGGAGGCAGGGGCGGTAATTATGAGCATTGTACAATTCGAGATAGTTGTTAAACGCTTTCCGTGTACTTTTCTTCTAGGTCAAAAGATTCACTCCTGCTTTCTGGTCATTACAAATTATTCGCTGACTTCAATCCCAATACTCAACTGATAACCTTCAAGGTCCGCTTCGAAATTGTGCTCGAGTTCTTCCGTAACACCATTTTTAAAAGAAGTAGCAAGGACCTCCTCAGCTATGACATCATTGAATTCTCTGAGGGCCTCTTGCAATTCTCCCTCGGCTTGCCAGATGAGTGTTATCCGGTCATCCACCTCAAGTCCGCAGTCTTTACGGCTTTGTTGAATGAATCGAATGGTGTCACGTGCCAACCCTTCACGTCGCAGCTGGGGGGTCATTTCAGTGTCCAGGGCTACAGTGTATCCACCTTCCGTAGTCGCAGCATAACCTTCCCTGCTGCTTGTTCGTACGATCAACTCATCTGGCTCCAGGCTGAAGCCGTCCAGTTCGATCTTCTGGCCATCTTCAATTTTATCAACCAGGTTACGTGGATCCGCGTTCTGTATTGCCTGGGCGACGTCGTCCATATCATCTTTGAATTTGGGACCTAGTTTGGCATAGTCAGGCTTTACCTCGTACTGCAAAAATTCACGCTCGTCTGATACTCGGGTGATTTCGCGGATGTTGACCTCATTTTTGATGAGATAATTCAGTTGTTCGTCCCATGCAGGGCCGGCAACGAGAATTTTCTTCAAAGGTTGGCGGACTTTCAAGTTGTTTTGGTTTCTTGCAGCCCGTCCCAGCGATGCAATTTGTCTGGCTTTTGTCATTTCCTGTTCGAGGTTCTCGTTGTGCCATTGCGGGTCTAATTCAGGGAACTCAGTAAGGTGAATGCTCTCAGGGGTATCGCTGTCCCCGCCAGCATTAACTACGAGATTCTGATACATTTCTTCGGTCATGAATGGGGTGAACGGTGCCAGAGTTTTTATCAGAATAGTCAGTGTTTCGTATAAAGTCTGATAAGCTGACAGCTCATCTTCTCGTTCTGCGTCGTTCTGTCCACTTCCACGCCAGAACCGCCGTCGGGACCGCCTGACGTACCAGTTGGACAGATCATCTACAAAATCTTCAAGTATGTCTGTTGCCCGGGCAGGGTTATAATCCTCGAGAAGTTCTTCCACAGACGTTACCGTGCTGTAGAGTCGTGAGTGAAGCCACTGATCAAGAATGGGGCGGTCCTGCAGGGCAATTTCGGGTTGTTCGTCGGGAACAAACCCGTCTATTTTGGCATAGGTGACGAAGAAGGAGTATACGTTCCACAAAGGTAGTATAAACTGACGCCGCACTTCATCGGCCGTTCCGTATCCGAAGAGAACATCTGAAGTAGGATTGCTTTTCATGTACAGCCAGCGCATGACGTCAGCTCCGATCTCTTCGGTGGCGTCTTCAAACCATATTGCATTTCCCGCGCTTTTGTGCATCTCTTCACCGTGCTCATCCAGAACCATTCCGTGGCCCAAGACGGTTTGGAAAGGAGGCTCCCCAGAGATAGCTGTGCTCATAGCCAAAAGAGAATAAAACCAGTTGCGAAATTGTCCCGGAAAGCTCTCGGTGATAAAGTCAGCCGGGAACCATTTTTCCCAGTAGTTCCGGTCGGTAAGGTAATGCAGGGTTGAATATGCTACAATCCCCGCGTCCAGCCAGGGGTTTCCGACGTCATCGATCCTCTGCATTGTCTCTCCGCAGTCGTCGCAGACGATCTCAACCTGATCCACCCAGGGGCGGTGAGGGGTATGTCCCGCAAACTCTTCCCAACCGGCAACAGCGCGTTCTTTCAGCTCTTCCTTACCTCCTATTACCTCAAAACTCTCACATTCGGAGCATGTCCAGATCGGCAGAGCAAGTCCCCAGTAACGTTTTTTGGATATCATCCAATCGTCCATGTTGCGCAGCCAGTCAAGTTCTCGTTCTTCGCCGAATTCAGGTATCCAGCGGATCTGCTTGACGACATCCATGATCTCTTCCCGCCAGGAGTCCATATCGATAAACCATTCGGACACCAGGCGGAAGACCAGTTCCTCACCGCAGCGCCAACACACGGGATAACGGTGGGTTATATCCTCAGTCCGGATAAGAATTCCTCTATCGTCGAGGTTTTCGATAATTGTTTCACTGGTGCTCCAGGCAGATTCTCCGACCAGGAAATCGTACCCATCCAGAAAGTTGCCGAACTCATCCAGTGGCGCAAGCACGGAGAGATCGAATTCCTGTCCCAATTGGAAGTCTTCCTTACCGCATCCGGGTGCAATGTGCACACAGCCGGTACCTTCTTCGGGATCGGCCTCTTCCCAGGGGATGACTAACGGTTCGACCTCAGCCTGCACGGGGAGCTCACTGAAGGGACCAGTGTACTGCCGGTCGAGAAGATTTTCCCCAGGAAATGTCCGGATAACATTCACATCTTCGCCGAATATGCGTCGTGCGGCCTGTTCAGCAAGAATGAGTTTGTCGCCCGAAACATCTACCTCAGCGTAAGTTTCTTCCGGATTCACCGCCACAGCGGTATTTGCCGGCAGAGTCCAGGGCGTGGTAGTCCACACTACCAGCGAGGCATCAACGTCTTGGAGGGGCAGTTTTACGTAAAGACTGGTATGAGTTAGCTCTTTATATCCTTCTGTGACTATCTCATGTTCACTCAAGCCCGTGCCACAGCGAGTGCACCAGGGCATGCTGTCATGGCCCCGATAGATCAGACCACGATCGTGCATCAGCTTCAAGAAGTGCCAGATGGTGTAGTTGTTTTCCTCTGACATGGTGAAATAGGAGTTTTCCCAGTCCATCCAGTAGCCCAGTCGTTTGGATTGTTCAGTCTGGATGTCTGAGAAGTGTAGAACACGTTCTCTGCATTTTTGCACAAATTCAGATATACCGTACTCTTCTATCTCGGTCTTGGAATTCAGTCCCAGATCTTTTTCTACTTCTACCTCCACCCATAATCCCTGGCAGTCAAAACCGTTTTGATATCGCTGGGCAAAACCCTGCATGGTCTTGTAGCGTTGGAACAGATCCTTATAAGTTCGGCCCCAGGCATGGTGAACTCCCATAGGATTATTGGCGGTAATAGGACCGTCCAGGAACGAGAATCTCTCGTCTGCTCCATCATTTTTTTTCAGGTAAGCGTGGCGTAGGCCGTCTTCTTCCCACCATTTCAGTAAGCGATTTTCCATCTTCACGAAGTCAAAATCATTGGAAACTGGTTCAAACACTTATATATCCCTCCCTGTTCAAATCTTTGAATAGGTCCAAGGACCGCAGAATCATACATCAAACCAACAAGACAAAAACCGCCCCGAACAAGGGACGGCTATTTACCGCGTTACCACCCTGATTGGTCCTGAGAGGACCCTCTCTGTTTAGGTACTGATAAATACCCTACTGCGTTAACGGGCAGACCCGGTACGGCCTAATCACTCATCAGTTTTCAGCCGACAGCTCCGGAAGGATTTTCTGTGCACCTTTCCGGCCTGATTCGCACCAGACACAGGCTCTCTGAACAGATGCGGCACACATACTCGTTTCCTTCATAGCCTTTAACCTGTTGCCACCACATAATAGCACAGTTTGTACCGTTGGCCAAGAACCCCCTGTTCAAACTCGATCCCTTCCATACATCTTTTCAGCAATTCCGTTATCCCTTGAACCAAAAGCAGGATTGACCCTACCAATTGGCGAATATCTATCGTCAGATCTCACCCTTATTTCGCGGAATCAGCTGTCTTAAACAACAGCCGGGTGAGGTATTTTCTGTGTCCTACCCCACGCTATCTACCTAAACTTTACGCCAAACTAAACTATCATCGAGGTATCGTCCTGGGACTCCCATTTCATGCTATTTTTGATAGTGATTCTTTCTAGTCTCCCATTATGTCATAAACGCGAATGATGTTTTTGTCTATAAAAAATTCAAACCTGAGACCTTCCTGAAACAGCTTGTTATCGTCATATTTTTCGTCGCGGTAAACGCTGATCATGCACAGCGAATTCTTATTTTTCCTTTTCGGGTTTCTGACAAATAGCTTTCTTGAGAAATCCAGATAAACACCAGAAATTTATCCGGCTCTCAGCGCTTGTTTTCGCAGGAAGGATGCCTTTGAGCTCCCACGAATATGTATACGGGGATACACAAAAGTGAGGATAAACTAAAAACAGATTGTTTCACGAGAGTCGCCCGTTTTAATCAGGACTATAGGGAGTGATAAAGTGGAAAAATCATACAAGATATTGACAGTGAATCCAGGAAACACTTCAACCAAGGTGGCAGTTGTGCAGGTCTGTGAGGACGATGATGATATTTGCAGCGAAATCATCTCCGAACGAACGTACCGTCATAAAGATTCTCAGATGGATCACTTTGAAAATGTACTCGATCAGCTGAGTTTCCGATTGGATGTAATATGGAGTTTTCTCTGTGAATCACAGACGGAAGATGGTGGGCTGGATGCCGTGGCCGGCCGGGGAGGCCTGGCGAGGCCGGTGCCCGGAGGTACTTATCCTACCTGCCAGGTTTTACTGGATGATCTACGAAGAGGTGTACAGGGGGAACATCCCGCAAATCTTGGTGGGTTGCTGGCACATGAGGTGGCTAAACGTCTTGCTCTTCCGTCCTTCATTGTGGATCCCGTTTCTGTGGATGAGCTCACCGAGAAGGCGCGGATTTCCGGTCTGCCTGGTATTGAGCGCCGCAGTCTTTGGCATGCACTGAATTGTCGCGCAGCTGCAAGAAATGCCGCGCAGCAGGTGGATAAGAGTCTTGATGAGGCTAATTTAGTAGTCGTCCACCTGGGAAGTGGTATTACCGTGGTCGCCTTTGAGCAGGGACGGGCTGTGGATCTCACCGATCCCACAGCTGAGGGACCTTTCGGACCCGACCGGGCAGGAGGTCTTCCGGCCACAGGAGTGGTAGACCTGGCCTTCTCTGAAGAATATTCCCATGCCGAGCTCAGAAAAATCATGATGGGGAAGGGTGGGATCTATGCCTATCTTGGAACGCGTGATATGCCCCAGGTGGTGCGCCAGGCAGAAGACGGAATAAAAAAGGCCCGCCTTTTTTTGGATGCCATGTTCTATCAAACCTCCAAAACCGTTGGTTCCATGGCGGCGGTCCTGAAGGGAAGTGTAGATGCAGTGGTGCTGACCGGAGGAATGGCCAATTCAGAGCACATAACTGAATCCATATCCGGCTCTGTCAACTGGATTGCACCTGTAGTGGTACTGCCTGGCGAAGATGAGCTCAAGGCCCTGGCTGAAGGTGTGTGGCGAGTCCTGTCGGGACGAGAAAAAGCAGCTGAGTATCCGTACGGTATGAGTGAATGACTTTCTGAATACTGTTGGGAACTGGTCAGTGTCTCCCGGGGGTAAAAGTAGTCGAGGGTCTCGTCGGCTTGGGCTTTTCCCCCCGGGGAGTAAAGCAGATGGTGTGTTTTCATAAGACCAACATCAACATCAGAAAAATGGTCACCGCCACTGTGGTCTCGACCCCCAGTCTCACCAGAAAAGGTTTGATGCCTGCCTTCTTGCGGCTCAGCTGTGATTTGAGTCCAACTCCGGCGGAGGCCAGCAAACAAAACCAGCTGGACAGATTGGAGATGCTGGCGGCCTGAGTTTTATTTAACATGCCTCGACTGACCCACGCTGAGAGTGCCATGAATCCTATGAGGAACTTGGGAAATCGGTCCCATACAAACGCTGCCTTGTTGTGTCCACTGAAGGTGAAAGACCTCGCCTGTCATAGTTGATTACAATGGCAAGGATTACCAGCCGGATGAAAGCGTTGCGTGTCATTTTTGTCACCGTGGCTGCCTGTTCTGCAGCTTCAGAATAGGCAAAACCGGAGGCTACCGCAGTTGCGGTGTTGTCAATTGCGAGTCCGCTTTAGTATCCAAAGAAAGTGTCTCCCAACTGTAGCAGGTGTCCCAACAGCGGAAATAAGGCCACCATAATCGCACCGAAAACCAAAATTGTGGCAACTGCGTAAGTGGCATCTTCCTCTTCGGAATCTACATTCGGAAGGTAAGATAAGAAAAGTAGTTATCTCTTTATCTTTATTTGTTAAAATGGAGAGTGTAGGTTTTGTAAGAGAGGAGGGAGTTAACAATTATGAATTATAAACAGACTGTTGAATATCTATATGATTTAGGTAAATTTGGCAGCAAGCCGGGATTGGAAAGGATGCAGTGGCTGTTGGACGAGTTGGGGAACCCTCATCACGGTCTGCCGGTCATTCACGTTGGTGGAACTAACGGGAAGGGCTCTACCTGTTGTTATATAAGCGAAGTTCTGGTCAGTGCGGGGTACGATGTAGCGCAGTATTCATCTCCGCATCTGCAGACGATAAGAGAGAGAATTCTGCTCAACGGAGAATATGTGAGTAAAAGGGACTTTGCCGAAAATATTTCTGCTGTCAAAGAGATCGTGGACCGTGAGTTGAATAATGGACGAGAACATCCAACTTTTTTCGAGATATTGACTGCAGCCATGTTCTTGCAGTGTGACCGTTCTGGAGTTGATGTATTGGTGGGGGAGGTTGGCCTGGGTGGTCGTTTTGATGCTACCAACGTTGTCGAGGCCCCTCTGGTAGCGGTCATTACCAACATAGGTCTGGAACATACAGAAGTACTGGGAGACAACCTTGCAGATATAGCTTTTGAAAAAGGGGGTATTATCAAACCTGGTTGTCGGGTTGTAATTGGAGACAAAAAGAAGGAATCAGTTGAAGTATTAACGGATCTATCTGAACAGAGAGGTGTTCCTCTGGTTCAGGTAATGAAATGTAACACAACACATGGCTTTCCGGATGAGGCTATTGGCTATGACATTGAGAAGGTGGACAGCGGTGGAGGAATATTATCTTTTTATGGGCACAAATGGGAGCTGTCTGAGGTTGAAGTGGGAATGTTGGGAGAACATCAACTGCAGAATGCGGCCTGTGCTCTGGCTGCTGTGGAGCAGTTGGAGCTGGCAGAAAATAACTTCAATTTAAGTGAGAAGACAATACGAGAGGGGATTCGGGCAGCCAGCTGGCCCGGACGTGTTGAAAAAGTTGATGATAATCCCATAACAATTCTTGACGGAGCTCATAACCCGGGTGGAGCAGAAGTGCTGGCAGAAACTATAGAGAAAATTTTACCTCACAGAAAGGTTCATGCAGTGGTTGGGGTATTGGAGGACAAAGATTATCCGACCATGCTCAGATGCATGCGTGATGTGATAAATGGTAAGGTATTTGCAACCACAGCACCCACGCCGCGGAGCCTGTCGGCTGATGATCTGCATAGTGCAGCTGAAGATGTTATGCCCCACAGTCAAATTGTCAGCTGTGAAGAGGCACAGGATGCTGTCGGAAAATGTCTGCAAGCAGCAAAGCCAGGAGATGTGGTCGTAGTGTGGGGCAGTCTTTATCTTGTTGGCGAGGTACGCAACAGGTGGTATGATCTCGATGAATCACCGCAGAAATATTAGAAATACAGGTTGTTTGTGATTGTCTCAGTTTCAAGGGAGGGTTGAACCATGAAGGCATGGAAGGTCGAGTCGCCCGCTCTAATCGAAAACAGCCCGTTGCGCATAGTGGATGAGATTCCCACAGAACCTGGCGAGGGTGAAATCACACTGCAGGTGAATTACTGCGGTATCTGTCGGACTGACCTCCATATTGTTGAGGGAGACATCGAGAGCGCTGATTATCCAGTGATACCTGGACATCAGATAGTGGGAGAGGTGAAAAAACTTGGGCCAGGGGTAACGGGAATCAGTGAGGGGGAGGTGCGCGGTGCCTACTGGCTTCATCGAGCCTGCGGCGAATGCCATTACTGCCGAGCAGGGCGCGAGAACTTGTGCCAAAACTCTCAGTTCACTGGGCTGGATGTGCCGGGGGGATTTGCTGAAGAGGTTGTAGTCGATGTTGATTATACCGTCCCCGTAAGCACGGAAATTGAGCTCGAAAACACTGCTCCACTTTTATGTGCAGGTATTATTGGGTACCGTTCACTTCGGCTGAGTGATATCAGACCAGGTGGTCAGCTAGCTTTATTTGGATTTGGTTCCTGTGCCCATATAGTCATGCAGGTAGCTCATCACTGGGACTGTGATGTTGTGGTTTATACGCGAAGTGAGTCCCACCAGAATATGGCAAGGAATATGGGGGCACTTTGGGTGGGCAAACCCGGGGAGCAGGCCCCGATGCTGTGCGACAGTGCTATATCTTTTGCTCCCGCTGGTGAACTTGTTCCCATGACTCTGCGGTCTGTGCGTCCTGGTGGTACTGTTGCGTTGAATGCGATTGCCATGACTGATATACCGCAGTTTTCTTATCAGCTCCTGTATGGAGAGCGAACGCTAAGGAGTGTAGCTAATGTGACACGGCGTGATGCGGAGGAATTTTTTGAACTGGTGCCGGAAATTCCGGTTCAGACGGAGGTTCGGACCTATGCTTTTGAGCAGTTGGAGGTTGCCCTGAAAGATGTGAAAAATAGCAGGGTAAATGGTTCTGCTGTGCTGAAGGTCGACGCCTGAACAATCTTAACCAAAGATACTTACAGCTCTTCATATTCGCAAGTTATAATAGTACCTGAAAACACACCTACATTGACATATAGGTTAATATCGATAAATTTGTCAGCAGGCAACCACACCCTGGTGGTCACGGGTGCTCGCAGAAAACAGGCAGTTCTAACGTTTACTGTTTTGTGAATTTGTCAAGGATTTCAAGCAGTTCTTCTCTTGCCTTTTCTGCATCCATTCCTTCTTCATTCCTGATGGCTTCTGTAACGCAGCCCTGCAGGTGATCTCTGAGCAGTACCATTCCCAGCGAATGCAGGGCGGAGCGAACCGCCTGAATTTGATTGAGAATGTCGATGCAGTAACGGTCGTTTTCTATCATGCGTTCTATCCCCTGCACCTGTCCGACTATGCGGCGGATGCGGTTATGCAGTTGTTTTTTCACCTCGGGTTGACGGTTTCTATGGTCATGACCGCCAATCTCGTCTTTGGCTGGGTGGGTTGAGTTGGTGTCCTTCTCCACGATTTCACCCCCTACAAGCATAATTGCTAAACCAATCATTCTGTAAGTTCATTAAGATTATAGCAGGGAGCTGTAATAATAAGAAAGTAAGTTTCATGATTGGGTATGTGTTAGGTTAATGTCGGGAATTGATCCAAAATGTGAGGATGGAAACTCCAACATGATTTAATTTCAAAATGTAAACGATATTTCTTTCTAAAATATAGACAGATGCTCTTGATTTTTGGCCTGGCGTCAATTACAATTTGCGATTGGTTAGCGGTTTAGCTTTTTGAGTATATTCGAACCTGGTTTTATCTTTTGTATAGGAGGTGTAATGGTGAAAGAGGTTGTGCCCACCAATAACATTATGACCTGCTGCGGTCATTTCAGGCATTGTCCAGTTTGCTGTCACCGTTTGTCTGAGGCAGTGCTGGTTTATTTTGAAGGAAAACCAGATACTTAAGGAGGGGTCGATTGTGAGAGCATTACCTTATGCGTTATCAGCAGTGTCCTGTTCTGCAGACAAAATCATCTATCCATGGTCTGAATTCCACCAGCAGTATCTTTATACTGAATTACAGAAGAATCCCTATCATGTCTCCTTCCCCTTTGGGCAAAACAAAAGAAAAAAGTTGAATTTTATAGTTATGGCAAGTGGGAGCACTTTCTATCGTTTTTACTATCACAAACTACCGTGTCTGCAAGTCCTGATGGATTTAAACCAAATATTTTGTGGGGGGAGACTACATAATGGCTATTCAAACTGAAGAACGATTAGGCCGCAACCTCGGGTTTTTTCCAGTATTTGCAATAGGAACCGGCACGATGATAGGGGCGGGAATATTTGTGCTTCCAGGCATTGCCTCTGCTAATGCAGGTCCTGCAGCGGCTATCTCCTTCTTTCTGGGTGGGTTGATATCCCTGGCCACAGCAATGAGTATGGCTGAGCTGGCCACGGGAATGCCCCGTGCGGGAGGTACTTACTACTTTATAAGCAGATCAATGGGGGCATATTTCGGAACCATAATCGGAATGGGCGCCTGGCTGGCGTTAATTTTTAAGGGTTCTTTTGCTCTGGTTGGTCTGGCGGAATACCTCCAACAGCTGGTTCCGGTTCCTATCCTGATTGCTGCAATTGTATCTGGCTTGCTGCTGCTGTTTCTGAATTATAGAGGTGCAGAAAACAGCGGGAAGCTGCAGAATTATATCGTAATTGGATTGTTCATAATACTGGCTGGCTATATTACCCGAGGAGCTTTCATGGTGGAGAGGGAATATTTGGAGCCCTTCATCCCGTATGGACCGGCCTCGATTTTTGCAACAACAGGAATAATATTTGTATCGTTTTTAGGTATCACACAGCTGGCAGCCCTTTCGGAAGAAGTTAAAAATCCCAGCAAGAATCTACCCCGTGCATTTATAGCTTCAGTTGGAGCGGTTACACTGCTTTACGTGGGAGTTATGCTTGTCACCAACGGAACTTTACCCTTGAACGAGCTCGTTGAACTGCCGACTCCCCTCGTCAGCGCTGGAACCATGATGGCGGGAACTCCGGGGCGGTTAGCCATCATACTTGCAGGCTTTTTTGCTACAGTCTCCACTGCTAATGCGGCCATAATCTCTTCTTCCCGTTTTCCCTTTGCCATGAGCAGGGACAATCTGGTTCCGCAGTGGTTTGTGGATATCCATGATGAATTTTCTACCCCGTACAAATCAATCCTGGTAACTGGCGGTGTCATGCTGACTCTCGTGCTGTTATTTGATGTTGAAGGGCTGGCTCGACTCGGCAGTACTTTCAATGTGATGGTTTTTGTCTTGGTGAACGTGTCAGTGGTGATTTTGCGCAATACTGAGCTTGATTGGTATGAGCCAACATTTCACGATCCGTTTTATCCGGTTACCCAGATATTTGGTGTCCTGGGTTCGCTCATGCTGCTGCCGCAGCTGGGGACTGCGCCTTTGGCTTTTGCAATTGCAGTTATTGCATTGGGCAGTGTATGGTATCTTACCTACGCCTCCAAAAAAGCCAGGCCCACTTACAATATTTTAGACATGCTGGAGGATGACATACCAACATCTCCTGAAGAGCAGGAAACTGTACTCGTGGCTGTTGATCAGCCTGATTATGAGCAGGACCTGCTGCAGCTAGGCGCATCCCTTGGCGACAAAGTGGTTGGACTCAATGTTTTGAAGGTTCCTCCTCAAACTGGTCTTCAGGCTGCCAGAGAGAATTACCGCTCACATGAAAAGCGGCAGCAGGACTTGTTGAAGGAAGGAATTGAACAAAGTTGGGTGGCGCATAAGGATAAGGAATATCGTTACCTGACAGTTTTTGACCACTCGGTGCCCGGAGCCATAAATGAGCAGGCGGAAAATGAATCAGCTGACCTTATAGTTTTGGGCTGGCAGCGGAGGGAGCGTCTGCAAAAAATAGCTGGTGGAGTGACGAATACCATTTTGAGAAGTGCCAGGCATAATGTGGCCGTCTTGAAGGGGCACTTCCCTGAAGAGTTAGAAACTATTACCGTTCCGTACGGGGGCGGCACAAATGCAAGATATTCTCTTTATATTGCAAAACGTTTAGCTGTCGCGTTGGATGCTGAACTGGAAATTTTCCGTGTGGTTAACCCCGATCTTCAAGAAGAGGAAAAAGCCCAGATTCGTAATGAATTGGAGGAATTAACCCAGAATATTTCAAAGTGCAGGGTGCGATATACAATTGAGGAAAGATTTTCGGTGACTGATGCGGTAATGGATGCAGCCGAAACAACAGATCTACTGGTCATGGGTGATTCCAATGAGCGACTCAAGCGGGCGTATCTTGGCCGAATAACCATGCGGGTGGCCAGACACTCCGATGGACCTGTACTTGTTGTGCGTAGATTCCGTCCATTGTCTCTTTTGGGTCTGCTGGCACGTCTGGAGTCTGTGGAAAATACAGAGGGAACAGCTCCCACCGTTGAGGAACGAGCAAATAATGATGAAGAACAGGCTGATTCGGAACAACGGACCACTGCATGAAATGATGCGGCCTGTTCACAGCGATTAAATCCCCGCGACAGCTTGAGCACTGCTTTCGCGGGGCCTTGAAAACTTTCCGCACTTTTGATTCCAATCTCCCATCATCGCGTCAGCTTCTGCGGTGGTAATGTGATAGCAGCATATTACTTTCTTCAGTGCGTGATATTACTCAGCCTTTCTGGTTGTCCAAATCCAGCAGGAGCAGACTTCACTTGCAAGAAGTAATATAAGGGTTTCTCTGCAGCATAACAGCAAAGACATCTCGTTTACAGTCATGAGATGAACCTTAAGGGAGTGGTTATATTGGTTACGTGCATTGACCTCAATGCAGACCTTGGGGAAGGGTATGGCGTCTATTCTCTAGGATTCGACGATGAGCTGATGCCTGTGATCTCGTCTGCTAATATAGCATGCGGACTTCACGCGGGAGATCCGGTGATAATGGGCAGGACAGTTGAGATGGCCGTCTCTTCAAATACTGCAGTGGGTGCACATGTGAGCTATCCAGACATTTGGGGATTTGGGCGGCGTCACGTTGAATTGAGGGAAAAGGAACTTCATCGATTTCTTCTTTATCAGTTGGGTTCTATAAATGCCTTTGTGCGCGCTGAAAACACTACCCTGCAGCATGTCAAACCGCACGGTGCGCTTTACAATGAAGCTGCCACGTGTGAAGCATTGAGTCAGATTATCTGCGATGCTATCAGTGATTTTGATCGGGGGCTCATGCTTTATGCGCCAGCGAACAGTATTACGTCCGAGTTGGCCCGCGAGAAGGGACTACGCGTGGTCGAGGAAGGCTTTGCAGACCGGGCTTACAGCACGGACGGAACCTTAGTTCCTCGAGATCAGCCCGGTGCAGTGCTTGATGATGCAGAAAAGATTGCCAAAAGAGTCTGTAAGATGGCCGATGGTCATGTGTCAACAGCCGATGGTGAGGAACTTTATATTGATATTGATACCATATGCGTACACGGTGACACACCAGATGCCTTGAAAATAGCCAGGCTGATAAGAAGTCAGCTGGAGGCCGAGGACATCGAGATTTGTCCGCCAATTCAGTTTTAGTTTAGGAAGGGGAAGAGCATGAACGAATTACAGACGGGGCTGCTGCGCAATTTTGAAATTGTGCCGGTGGGTGATACTGCAGCCCTGTTGAGGTTTTCAGAGAAGAAGAATGTCAGGTTGAACTCTGCCATACACCATCTTGCAGAGAAAATAAGGGTTGAGAACACCGAAGGATTGAAAGATATAATTCCCGGTTACAGCAGTTTGCTTTTAAGGTTCATTTCTAAAGCGCACCTGGACAGTCTCTGCAAGAATATAGGTGAGATGCTCTCTGAGATAAAATCGACTGAATTACTTCCTGAGAGGTTGATAGAGGTCCCTGTTTTTTATGGAGGCGAATATGGGCCAGATATACAGAAGGTGGCTGACAACGCCGGGATAGCAGGAGGAGAAGCGGCTCGAATACATTCGCAGAATACTTATTATGTTTATTGTGTCGGGTTTTCGCCGGGCTTTCCTTATCTTGGGGGGCTTACCAGGGTTTTGCACTGTCCCCGCAAGGCCGAACCGCGGCAGAATATACCCGGTGGTTCTGTAGGGATTGGCGGTGAACAGACTGGAGTGTATCCCCAGCCAGGCCCGGGGGGATGGCAGATAATTGGACAGACTCCCAGCAAACTGTTTGATATTGACCGGGAGCCTCCTTCTGTGCTGCGACCCGGTGATTTACTGCGTTTCCGCCAAATATCTATCAAAGAGTTCCAACACTTGTCCCAAAACGAAAGCTGCCCAGATGATTACGCAATTACAGTTGTTGATCTGGATAGAGAGCAGAGTGAGTTACTGATCGCGCAGGTTGAAGATACAGAGTACAGTTAGGAGAATTACAGTAATGAGCCTCAGAGTTGTAGACCCTGGACTGTATACTACCGTTCAGGATGAAGGCCGTTTTGGTTATGGTCGGTTCGGAGTTTCAAGATCTGGAGCAATGGATTTAGATTCACTTCGATTGGCTAATAGACTGGCAGGGAATAATCGCCAGGCAGCTGGCCTGGAGATGACTGCCACTGGTGTCACCATCAAAGCACAGCGAAGATGTTTACTGTCTCTTTCTGGGCCCGGATGGTCGATGTATTTTGATGATGGACGAGTAGTGAAAAGTCCTGGAGCAGGCCATCTTGATATAGGGCAGAAGATACAGGTTCGCAGGGAAAACGAAGGGGTGTTTCGTGCTTATCTGGCCGTCCGTGGAGGTGTGGATGTACCGTCTGTAATGGGCAGCAGGTCCACTGATAGCCGGGCAGAATTTGGAGGCGTTGACGGAAAAAAATTAAACGGGGGGGAGGCTCTCCCGGTTGGACATCAGGTCAGTGTTGAGCCAGTCCTGGGGAGAGTGGATAAAGATATCATTCCCGACCCCCTACGTCAGCTGATGGACGATCAGCACACGAGGAAAAAGCGAGTGCGTGTCATCCTGGGTCCCCATGAAGATTATTTTGAAACGGATGAAATAGAGTCATTTTTGAATGCGGAATACAAAGTTAGCCCAAACTCGAACCGTGTCGGATATCGGCTCAGTGGAACCCCTATATACCCACATGCAGATTCACTGCTTTCCGAAGGGGTCATTCCCGGGGCGGTTCAGGTGCCGACAGGTGGAAAGCCGATACTGCTGATGGCAGATTGTCAGACCATGGGTGGATATCCGGTGATCTGCACTGTAGTTTCTGTTGATCTGAATGTAGTGGGGCGCTGTGCTCCGGGAGATGTTCTTGAGTTTTCGGCTTTGTCTGCAGATGAGGCAGCACAGCTGAGGGTTGAGCATCAAGAGGCCTGGGAGACTCTGCAGATGCAGTTGTGAAATTGTAGTCCTTTACATAAGCCAGTGCAGCTATTTTGTAATAGATAGTTTCCCAGGAAGGAAACTCTGTAATGTGAAAGTAATAGTCGATGGTAAATCCCGAAATAATCAGGGTTTATGAGTATTTCTTGGCAGTGATAAATCTGTACCCCCCTTGCATATACTTCCCGCGGTTGGTATAAAAACATCTCGAGGCATGGTATGTAAGCGGTGACGGAGCGATGGATAAATTTAACCGTCTTTTGAGGCGGCGGAGGTGCCATTTACATGGAACGACAGAAGAATCAACAGCAGGATGATGATGCTCTTTTATTTAGCTATGCTGACATGTTGAAGAGGTTTCATAGAGAATATATATGGCCGAAGAAGCTGGAATTTTACACGGTACAGCTGATGCACGTTATCTGCGCTGTATTGATCCTGGTGCCACCCCTCCTGATGCAGAGGATTATTGATGATGCTATAGAGGTGGGAGACCTCAGTCGATTGTGGGTTCTCGTTGGCTGGGCTGCTTTTGTTTTCATTGCGGATGCAGTCCTGCGGGGAATCAAAACTTACTGGGGACACCAGATAGCTCAGGTAATAGTCAGAGATATGCGGAACAGGCTTTACCACAAGTATCAGAAACTTTCCATGAGTTTCCATGACAACCAGAAAACCGGAGAGCTAATGGCCAGAGTTGTTGATGATTTGAATATGCTGCAGGAATTTGTACACCACGGTCCTGAAGGAGTCTTGGGCTCCCTGATCACAGTAGTCGGTACGGTTGGTGTAATGTTGTCCATGAGTCCCCGTCTGACTCTACTGTCCCTGGTGTTTGTGCCCTTTTTGGCTGCCATTGGAGTTTTTCTCTTGAAGAAAATGCATACTGCTTTCCGAAGAACCAGGCGTAAGATAGCTTCGGTGAGTGACCGTCTTGAGGATAACCTGTCAGGTATGAAGGTCATTAAGGTGTTCGTTAACGAGGATTATGAATCAGATCGATTCAATGATGTTAATCAAGGGCATGTGGATGCAAGGTTAACTGCTATCAGATGGATGAGCACCCTGTTTCCAATTTCCCGGATTCTTAACGCCATTGGAATACTCACCGTATTGAGCTACGGTGGATGGATGACTGTGCAGGGGGAAATGTCTGTCGGTGTTCTTGTGGCATTCAACACCTATCTGATGCAGTTTAGAGGTCCGCTTTTACGGTTGATCCGGGTAAACGAACAGTTGGGGCGCTTTTTTGCAAGCATGGAGCGATTTTACGACCACTGCGACCGTGAATCCCGAATCAAAGTTGTTGATAATGCAAGTGTGAAACCCATCAATCGTGGAGAAGTTCGGTTTGAGAATGTTCATTTTGATTATGATGAAGAAAAAGTCCTCAAAGGCGTCTCCTTCAAGACAGAATCGCAGAATAGCATTGCCCTGGTTGGTCCCAGCGGTTCTGGTAAGACAACGATAGTAAGGTTGATTTCCCGTCTTTACGATGTAAAGGCCGGCAGAGTTCTGGTTCACGGTGTTGATGTGAAAGATTGGGACATAGACAGTTTGAGAGAAACAGTGGCAATGGTAATGCAGGATGATTATCTGTTTTCAAATTCCATCGCTGAGAACATAGCTTACGGACGCCCTGATTCATCATTTGAAGAAATTGTGCAGGCTGCGAAGGATGCCAATGCACACGAGTTCATCACCCAGATGCCTGATGGTTATGACACCACAGTTGGACAGAGGGGTCTGAAACTTTCCGGCGGACAGAGACAGAGAATATCAATAGCCCGTGCTTTCCTCAAGGATCCAGATATATTGATTTTAGATGAGGCCACTTCATCAGTTGATCTGGAAACAGAGAAACTCATCCAGGATGCCATAGATCGAGTGACCAGGGGGCGTACTACTTTCATGATTGCGCACCGACTGGCCACAATCGTTGATGCCAATGAGATTTTGTTTATCGAAGATGGTCAGGTAAAAGAACGCGGAACGCATGCTGAACTCATCTCCACAGACAGCAAGTACCGTGAGTTTTACAAAATGCAGTTTGAAGTCAAGGATGCTGAAGCTTTCCAAAAATCAACTGGGAATTAAACTGCGGACTGCATTGGATAGTCAATAACCCCCGAATTGCCTTGGAAAGTAATTTCGGGGGTTGTTCTTTCTTTATTCCGGTGCAGATATTTCTTTTGGACCCGTTTTCAGCACGTGCGGTCTAATCCGAGAATCAATTATGCGATATCCATTT
>CAZRFK010000025.1:0-24337 GCA_964599275.1 uncultured Clostridia bacterium | reverse complement strand
GGTTGGAACCTGTCTCAGAATATTATATACTACTTTAATGTGCTGATGGAAAGATTTTCAGGTTGATCTGTTGGGAGCGTGACAAAATGCTCAACCCGGAAAGGATGTCATATGATGCGAGCAGTTTTACTTACAGGCTTTGAACCTTTTGGGGGGCGCGGCGTAAACCCTTCAGGGGAGGCCGCAAAAAACCTTCACGGCGCACAGATTGGTGAGACTGAGGTAATGGGGAAAGTTTTACCAGTGAGTTGGAAAAGGTCTTTACTCTGCCTCTACCACACCATTGAGGACATAGATCCCGTGGCAGTAGTTATGACTGGGCAGGGTGGGCGTAAGGGGATCACTCCTGAGCGCATAGCAGTTAATGTCTCTCATGGTACGGACAACGATGAAGCGGAGCGGAATGGAGAACCCGTGATCCCTGGGGGACCAGATGGGATATTTTCTACGCTACCAAACGAGCAGTTAGTCGAAGCACTGCGAGAGGAAGGTATTCCAGCGAATATTTCCAACAGTGCGGGTACATATCTTTGCAATTATTCTATGTATGGTCTTTTGCATTATTTGAACCAAAACGACAACCAAATTACTGCTGGATTTGTTCACGTACCCTTACTTCCACAGCAGGCGGCTGCGGCAGCGCGCAAAAAAATTGCGGCCAGTATGAGTCAGGATACGATTGACAGGGCAACTAAGGTAATCATAAAAGAGGTTCTCAAAACCTAGCGGAGAATGCTGATTCCGCATCTACTGTCGCAGTTCCTATTCCCCCATTGTTGTTTCAACATCCTCATGCTTTCCTGCCTGAATCTCTATATGATGTCAGATATGGCTGGCTCCCTCTGCGTGGTGTTGGTTTCTACAATCGCAAATGCTAGGTGGTTGGGTTCAGTATTGAGGGAAGGTGTCACAAGTGACATCCTCCTGCAAAACAAGTCTGCAGGAGACTTTCAGCACCTTTCACATGATGACAATCACAATCAGCGTATCATGCTACCATAAAGGAAGCCGGAGTCGAAGTTGCGAACGTGACTTACGATGCCTGCTTTGAGGTGGAAACGGCTCGCGAGGTACTGTCTAAGATTACACACCTATTTGGGATCATCCCATTTGTGTCTAGATAACAGGGGTTGCAATCCTGTGGCCAATTAAACCGAACAAGCACCTTGCAGACTCTGTATAGGGGCCGGGTCACACAGCCCAGGGAACGAACCCGGGATCGGGTATGCATTCTGTATGCATTTCGGCCTGCCCTTGATACAGGGCCGATCCTGGCAGCTTGCGGGGTAGATTCAATCCCCATTTTCTATCAAGCACAATTTTCGAAGAGCAACAATTCATCCGCCTGCAAACAAGTTTGCAGGCGGATGAATTGCCACTATAGTAAAAAAAGCGACATCACAAGAAAGTGATGTCGCTTTGGGGTCTTATTGTGTGATTAGAACAGTGGAGATGGACCTGGTCCGACCTTCTTAACTTCTACAGCCTGCAATCCTTTAGGAGTTTCAACAACCTCAAATTCAACCCGCTGGTTTTCTTCTAGGTTCTTAAAGCCTTCCTCTTCGATTTCAGAGTAATGCACAAATACATCTTCTCCATCTTCACGCTCGATAAATCCGAATCCTTTGTTTGAATCAAACCACTTTACTGTACCTTCAGGCACTACTATACCTCCAAATTTGGGCGAAACGCTACCATCTATCAATTCGTTGCGGGGATTTGAGCGGTAGATTCGCCCCTTAAAGTTTCTTGTTTTTGCTTTTATGCTTGGCTACCCTCCCACAACGGCTAGCTCATTCTACCCGATGGATTTGGAATTCGTCAACCACCCCGAACGTTGTAAAGCCTCGAAAATCCACTGATAAAGAAGAACAGTCTTTCAACGACGCCCGAGTTTTTCTTAAAACACCGGGCCGGCATTTCAGTTCCTGTATCAGTACAGCAATAGTCCTGCTGTTGCACACAAACTTATTATAGCGACGGGGTGCAATTTAAATGCATAAAGGGTGATGGCAGCAACAGCTCCAATCAACCAATCTTCCCAGCTGTGAAAGGCGATCTGCCCGATACCGTACGCAGCAGCTGCTATCAAGGCAATTACCTGGGGCTTGACTCCGCTGAAAATCTGCTTTACAACATCTGCGTCACTGTATGTCATCAACAGCTTGGCTAAAGCAAAAATTATGATCAATGAAGGGGTAACTACTGCCAGAGTTGCCAGTGCAGCACCCAGGACGCCTGCAATTCTGTAGCCAACAAATGTAGCTGAGTTGATTGCTATAGGCCCAGGAGTCATCTGTGTTACAGACATCAGGTCAGCGAATTCAGCAGAAGTAATCCATTGATTATTAGTTACCACTTCTTCTTTTAAAAGAGGCACCATTGCATAGCCTCCCCCGAAAGCAAAAGCACCGATTTTAAGGAAGGCCAAATACAGCTGTAACAGGATCATTCGGATGCCTCCTCGGTTTCCGGCGAAGCACCTTCACTTTCCTGGCGCCCGAAAAGGAACACCCCTGCAATTCCTCCAACCATGACAACAGCAATAGGGTGCACTCCGAATAAAACTAGAGCGATTACTCCTGCGGCGGTGAAAACCCCTTTCCAGATTCCAGTAATAACCGATTTTCCAAGATTAACAGCACTTGAGAAAACAAGGATTACGACAGCAGGACGGATGCCCCGCAGAAGATTCATTGCATGTGGATTATCATTGAACGCAGTAAATGATGCCGCTATGGTCAAAATGACCATGAACGAGGGGGTTATTACTCCAAGAGCAGCGCAAAAAGCCCCCAAACCGTTGCTGATCTTGTTCCCCAGATAAACGGCCATGTTGACAGCAATTGCTCCGGGTACTGATTGAGTGATACCTATGACTTCCACAAACTCTTCTTCCTCTAACCATTCTTTTTCTTGAACAAGTTCTGTTTTGATCAATGGTATCATTGCATATCCGCCACCAAATGTAAGTGCTCCTATTCTGAAAAAAGTAATCAGGAGTATGAAGGACTGAAAAACATTTTCACTGGCGACGGATCGTATATGAGTTACTGCAGAGTCTACTGCATGGGAGCAGGATGTGCATACGGTGATGGAGATTTCAATCGCTGATGATAAAACCCAAATGAGGAGCAACAAGACTGGAGTTTTCGCCTGAGGGTATAACTGCTGAGGCCTACTCACAGCTGTAGCATAAGCGGACGTGGAGCTGGACTCCAGATAAGGATGTCCACTGTACTGATTAGATGACTCAGAATCTGACTCTTCGTCATCCCAACCCATCATGGTAATCACCTTCCTGAAGTTCAATTGAGGAACTCTTAAATGCCCAAAACGATCCCTTCTTATTGTCTACCGTATACCATAACACGTTCGTAGAAGATTTCAAGAGGTTTTGGGTGATTAATTTGACGGCTATAAAAATTTATTTTACAACATATTATCCTGGAAAGCTTGACACAGATTGACAAGAGAGATTAATTATATGATAAATATAAGTGACGCAAACATATAGCAGTGTAGGTAATATAACAGGGCGCTTATATAGTTCGCATGATTACAAGCAGTGTCAGTGGTGAGAGAGTGGCAGTGGTTCGTTTTCAGAGTTACTCATTGATGCACCGTTAAAAATAATGCTGCGTGTCGAATGCATGATGCGCAGAAATCAAAGAGAGGGTGGTGATGCTAATGGAAGGCAGGCAGACAGACAGTAAAAAACAATCCGGTTCCGGAGGTAAACCTGGTACCGGCGGAGGTAGACCATCAAAAGATAAAATGGTGGTGACTCTGCGTCGGCTGGCCAGCTACGCCAAACCCCATTGGATGTCTATACTGGGGGTGTTGGCTTCGGTGATTGTATCAACTGTTCTGGGACTGCTCCCTCCGTGGATGATTCGCTATGGGGTGGATGAATTGATCCTGGGGGGAAACCCTGAATGGCTCTGGCTGCTCGGCCTTGTGATGGTTGGTGTTGCCCTGTTGCAGGGGTTGATGGACTTTATCAAACGGTATGGAAGTGAGTATGTTGCACAGAATGTCATACACGACATTCGCAGTGAGCTATACGAACATCTGAATCGATTGTCTTTTGCTTTTTATGACTGGTCGAGAACCGGAGATATAATGTCCAGGGTTACCGCTGATGCGGATTCACTGCGACGATTTTTCTCCAACGCGTGTATCTTTATAGCCGGAAACCTGCTCACTCTTCTAGGCGTCTTTGTGATCATGATAATTTGGGAGTGGAGACTGGCCCTTCTGTATCTGATGATGCTTCCCCTGATGTTCCACGCCATGACCAACTATGCAGTGAAAGTTCGTCCCATGTTCCGGAAGGTGCGCAAGAAGTTGGGCGAGCTGACCGAAATGGTGCAGGAGAACCTGGTGGGAATGGAAGTTGTCAAGCTGTTTGGCACTGAGGATATCGAATATGACAGATTCTCAAAGGAGAATGATGAGTATGTCGAGGTCAACGTTGCCGCTGCTAAGATAACGGCCCTGTGGATGCCGTATGTTCATTTCCTGCTGGGTGTGGGCACTGCCCTGGTGGTCTGGTATGGAGGTCGGCTGGTAGTTAATGATGTGGTTTCCATCGGTGCCCTTATGGGGTTTTCCGGATACATTGCCATGTTGACTCGTCCCATCCGGCAGACCGGGATGCAGATAAGCTTTGGTGCGCAGGCGGTGGCTGCAGGCAACCGCATGTTTGAGGTGTTGGACATAGAGCCGGAAATTGAAGATAAACCCGACGCTTATGAGCTGCCTGATGTAGATGGCCAGGTAGTCTTCAGGAATGTAAATTTTTCGTATCAGCCTGACAATCCTGTTCTGCAGGATATTAACTTCACTGCAGAACCGGGAGAGACGGTGGCCATTGTTGGTCCGACAGGTGCTGGCAAAAGCACGTTAATTCATCTGTTACCCCGTTTTTATGATCCCGACAGGGGAGAAATACTGCTGGACGGACACAATCTGAGTGATGTTAAGGTTGAGAGCCTGCGTAGCAAGATAGGTATTGTAATGCAGCACACCTTCCTGTTTGGCGCTTCCATACGGGAAAACATCTCTTACGGACGTCCAGATGCTGAGATTGAAGAGATCATTGAGTGTGCCAGGATAGCTCAAATACACGATTTCATAGAATCTCTACCTCTTGGTTATGAAACCCCGGTTGGTGAAAGAGGTGTGACGCTGTCTGGAGGCCAGAAGCAGCGCCTGGCCATGTCCAGAGTCCTTTTGACAGACCCCCAATTGTTAATTCTTGACGAACCAACATCGAGCATCGATGCCGAAACCGAAGAAAGGATGCAGAAGGCGCTATCGGCAGTCCTTGAAGGTCGAACAACCTTTGTGATTGCTCACAGGTTATGGACAGTTCAAAACGCGGACAAAATCTTAGTTTTGAAAAATGGTCGGATAGTCGAGCATGGCACACACGAGGAACTGGTGCAGATGGATGGGTTTTTCAGTGAAGTTTACGAAACTGTTCTGCGACCCGACGAGCCGGATTCCCAAAAGGCAGGTGAGAAAACATGAGAGGCGGATTTCGCCGAAGGATGACATCGGGTGAAGAAGAAGAGTTTGATCTCACTCAGCTGGATCGCCGGGCGCTCGGATTCATCTGGAAATACGTCCGTCCATATCTGAGCACTCTGCTGCTTTGTACCGGGGCTATGATGTTGGTCACTGCAACCACACTTGCCTCACCCTATCTGCTCAAAATCGCTATTGATGATTTCATTTTGCCAAAAGACCTGGCGGGTCTGAACTGGATATTGGTTGCTCTTTTGGCATGTTACGGAGTGAATTGGCTTGCTTCTTACTGGCAGACGTATCTTTCCAGGTGGATGGGGCAGAGCATAGTGTCTGATGTGCGGGTTGCTCTATACGAGCATCTGCAGAAACTACCCATAGATTTTTTCAAGCGACAGCAGACCGGTGATGTTATGGCCAGGGTAACCCATGATGTAAATGCACTGGCTAACCTGGTTACCAGCGGATTCGTTCACCTTCTAAATGACCTTTTTACGTTGATTGGTATAGCAGCCATCATGCTGTTTATGAACTGGAGACTGGCGCTGATAAGTTTTACCACCATCCCAATAATAGTCCTGGTTATGCGGATTCTGGGTAAGAAGATGCGGACTGCTTATCACGATGTCAGGGAGAATCTGGCTGAGCTGAATGCTGATGTGGAAGAAAACATATCCGGAATAAGAGTAGTGCAGGCGCTCAACAGAGAGGCCATTAACACCGGAGAATTCAGCCGCCTCAGTTGGCAAAATTTAAAGGCGAACCTGCGTGCGGTTTCGGTGTTTGCACTGCTTTTCCCCACCATGACCCTCAGTCGGGTAATGGGAGAAGCCCTGGTGATTTCTTATGGGGGATGGGGTGTGGTACAGGGAACTATCAGTCTGGGTGTAGTGATGGCTTTTTTGGGATATGTCCGTCGTTTTTTCGCCCCCCTTGCTGATTTGAGTCAGGTTTATAACACCCTGCAGTCTGCCGGAGCCTCACTGGACCGCATAATGGAGTACATGTTCATGGAGCCATCAATCGTCGAACCGGAGGAACCAGAAACGCCATCTGAAGGGTTTGCAGGGGAGATAGCATTCGAGGATGTTACCTTTGCATATGAGGATACTCCCGTGGTGCAAGATTTGACGTTGAAAATTGCATCCGGTGAGGTTTTTGCACTGGTAGGTCCCACCGGGGCCGGAAAAACTACGGTAGTCAATCTTCTGGCCAGACTATATGATGCCGATGCAGGTTCGGTGCACATAGACGGCGTTGATGTCACCGACCTGGCGTTTGCAGATCTACGGAAAACAATATCGGTTGTACCGCAGGATGTTTTCCTGTTTGATACTACCATACGGGAAAACATAAGGTATGGGCGGTCAGAAGCTACAGATGAAGAAGTGGAACAGGCTGCACGCAGCGTGCACGCACACGATTTTATCGCCGATATGCCCAATGGTTATGATACCCAGATAGGTGAAGGTGGCGGTAGATTATCTGGTGGACAGCGCCAGCTGGTGTCCTTTGCCAGGGCCCTTCTGGTTGATCCACAGATCCTGATTCTTGATGAAGCCACCTCCAGTGTGGATGCTTACACCGAAATGCTGATTCGAAAGGCAATGAAAAAACTCATGGAAGATCGTACAGTATTACTGATTGCCCATCGATTTGCTACCCTGCAGCGGGCAAACAGAATCGGGGTAATGTCTGACGGTATACTCCAGGATGTAGGAACCCATGAGGGACTTATGCAATCCAGTGATTTATATCGTGATCTTGTGCAGAAGCAGAACGTTGTCGCCTGACTTTATAGAGCAAGGGCTGAGACTGAGAGATAAGAGTGTTGCTCAGTCTCAGCCCGAAAGAAAGGGGTAACCGGACGTTGGTTCAAGTGATATACGGGGTCACAGGTGCCGCAGTTTTAATATCTGTGCTTGTGGACAAAGAGAAAACCGTAAAGGCTTTGAATGTGACCAAAAAGAAACTGTTTCGAATTCTACCCGCTTTTCTGGAGATGCTCATTCTCGTATCACTACTTCTGAGCATTGTTTCTGAGGATTTCATAGTTAGATATGTTGGCGGTGGGGGGTTCATACCTACTCTTACGGCAGCGGTGGTGGGAACATTGACCATGATGCCAGGATTTGTTGTTTTTCCGCTGTGCGGTATTTTACTGCAGCAGGGAGTTGCTTACACCACTCTGGCTGCATTCAGCACCACCTTGATGATGGTAGGTGTGGAGACCTTTCCGATTGAAAGGGAATACCTGGGGCTGAAGGCGGCGCTGTTGCACAATTTTGTGCAGGGAATGTTTCTGGCTCTGGTTGTATCGTTGGTGATAGGCATCGTTTTTGGTGAGGTGATGTTGTGGTGAAGATGACTGCGTGGAGATACATACTCTTTATCGGTTATGGACTATTCCTGATTATTTCCCTTGCGTTTGGGTATGACTTCGGTCGGATAGCTGCGGCCAACCTGGCGGAATTCTTTGGATACATGGTACAGATACTGCCGTGCGCATTCGTGTTGATCGGCCTATTTGAAGTGTGGGTTGACCGCGAATCAGTGGAACGCAATTTCGGCAAGGCTTCTGGAATCATGGGGTACATATGGGCGCTGGTTTTGTCCATGACTACGGTTGGCGGAAGCTATGTAGCCTTTCCCGTTGCCCATTCATTGAATAAAAAGGGGGCCTCTCTTTCTGTGGTTCTGACTTATGTTGGCGCGGCTACAATTCTCAGGGTACCGATGACATTTTTTGAACTGTCTTTTCTGGGAGTGAGGTTCACCTTCTGGAGATTAATAGCTTCTATTCCTCTTCTGATTTTGACTTCATCTGTACTGGGGGGATACCTGGACAGAACCGGATACAATCTGCCTGACTTACAGGAGCAGGACCCTTAAAATTGAGCCGCGTTTGCTTTCAAACTGCTTTATGCTCCCTACATCCAGCGCTTGACAGCTTGCAGCTGAGGTCAATATTCGCCACACTCAAAGGTGAGGCTTCAGTTATATATTTCGAACCCTACAGTATGGAGGGTGGTTTTTGTGAGCATTACTGAGATTTCTGAACGGCTAGAAGTTATGTTCTGGGAAGATGGAGCTGAGTTTGGGGTTTATCTTGAGAACCTCAATACTGGTGAGATACTGCAGATGGACGGCGACCGACAGTTTTCCTCCGCTGGAGTGGTCAAACCTGTAATTCTGGCCGCAGTTTTCAAGCATGCCGATGAGGGGCTTTTATCAATGGAGCTGGAGATAGAGGTAGATGAAAACAGGTGGGATATAGCGGCGCGAGGACCGTTGAGTGCTCTGCGTCCTCCCCTGCATCTATCTGTTTACAACCTGGGTTTTTTGATGAGTGTGTCGGATGATGATCTGGCGGCGAATTGCCTTTTGGATAGGCTGGATAAAAAGAACCTGGATGATCTGCTGCAGCACTGGCGGCTGCGCGATACAGTCCTTCGTCGGCCTTTTTCTGAGAAGGTAATCAGGGATACCGCGCAGGATAATCTGACCACCCCAAGTGATATGGGACGTTTCCTGGCGGCGGTGTACCGCGGTGAACTGTGTTCTGAAAAATATTGTGGACAGATGCTGCAGATGCTTAAAAAACAGCGTCTGGGCCAACTTATTTATAAGGAGTTGCCCGATCACGTTGAGGTAGCACACAAGACTGGTTTTGAAAAGATGAGCGTTCATGATGCCGGGATCGTATTTACTGATAATGGTGACTATGTTATATCGATATTCAGTACAAATGTGTTTGACCATGAGCGCGGATTGCGTATGTTATCCAGGGTGAACAACTGTGTGTTTGAATATTGGGGCAAACAGCAGGAATGATGTATCAACTACAGGAGGGATAATGCATGAAACTTCATATTAACGGGACAGATCTGGAGTGTACACAGGGAGACATCACCTGTCAGAAAGGTTTTGATGCAGTGGTGAATGCCGCCAACGCAGAGCTTCTTCCCGGAGGAGGAGTTGCCGGAGCAATTCACCGAACGGCCGGAGAGAAGCTGAAAGAGGCATGTCGTCCTCTTGCTCCCATCAGCACCGCAGAAGCGGTTATCACCCCAGGATTCGAGCTGCAAAATGATTATGTTATTCATGTTCTCGGCCAGTCTACTCGCGCTCTGATAACCCAGAGGAAGAGCTGGCTGATTGTTACATCAATGTCCTGCAGCTGGCAGAAAAAGAGGGTTTGCATTCAATAGCTTTTCCTGCGATATCAACTGGAGCATTCGGTTTCCCGGTTGAAAAGGCCGCGCAAACAGCTCTGAAGACTCTGTCTGAAGAATGTTTATCCTTATCATCTGTCGATAAAATCAGGATGGTGCTGTATGATAAGGAGACTTTAAATCTTCATATTGAGGTCATGGAGGAATTAGCGAGATAAAGCGGGTTATACCAAAAAATGCGCCGGGGTTTGGTGAAACACCGGCGCATCTCAAAAGTTATTCACCTTCACTTTCGTCAGCGATGCTCAGCTGCTCTCTGCTGGTAATATGATTTATCCAGGTTACTCCGGGAGGAATCTGGATTGTTTTTTCAGCATCGTTTGTCGTAAATACGATCTGTTCTTCTGGTGCCTCCTTGCTCCACTGTCCCTGCAGCATTCGCCCTCCGGAAAAGATCCATGCTTTACCGCTGCCGGTGATATCCACGTCCAGCTGCCAGTCCCACTCTCCAGGTGGTTTGGTCATCTCTCCCGGGGCCTCGACCACTAAAATGTTATCGGCAATCACATCTGCGTCATCAGCGGTCCTGAGAGGTCCTTCGTTAATATATTTCTGATAAGTGTTCTCCTTATAATGATAACTGGTACTGTAGTGGTAATTATCATAATTTGCGTAGGTCAGGGTGAAGCTGTTTACATCTTTGCTTTTTTCCCAGATGCCTTCTTCGTGAGGCAGGGGATAAGTCTCTTCTACCTCCTCAGCCCAGTCGGCAGGAAAGCCGCTGTTAGGGGGAGTGTTGGCGAAACCACGATATTCTGCTGCCTGTTGCAGCTGTTCAGTTCCGATGTAAAGATTCTCAGGAGCTGATCGCTCATCTGAGCGCCAGGCAAATCCTCCGGCGCTGTAGATGTCACACATGCTCTTGACGCCCAAACTATCGAGGGCATCAAGGGCATCGAGATTACCTCCGGCGTGAAACAATGGGATATCATAACCCCGGGCAGCTTCCACCATGTACAGGCGGGCGCTGCGAATTGGGCCTATTTTTTCAGCCGGCAGGGAATAAAATATTGCAAGATAGCGAGTGATTCCGCCCTCGAGTTCAAATTCCCATACAACATCTGCATACTGCAATCCATCCTGCGGGCGGGCACCGGGATTGTTGGCTATGAATACTGAAAAGGCGCCCGGCAGCTGGGGATCAGAAAAACGCTCTGACATTTCCTCGATCCTTTGTTGTTCTGGGGATATATCTTCTTCTTCCGGTTCTTCTGTTTCCGATTCGTCTGGTGTTGTCGGTTCTGTGGGTTCTTGTTCTACCTGCGAATCGCCGCATGCTGCAGCTGCGACCAGGGTAAACCCTATCAGAAGGCATATAAAAAGAAACCTGACGGTATGATTGGAGTTGATTCGCATGATGATGTGGTTACCTCCTTTCGTCTGTGACATTTTAAAACCACATAATATTAGCAAAAATAGATAGAACCAGCACTGACGCTACGGTCAAGACAAGCCCGACCTTGGTCATCTCATAGCTTTTAAAATAGCCTGAGGCGTAGGTGATGGCATTGGGTGGGGTGTTAGCCGGTAGAAGAAATGCCATGCAGGAAGACAGTCCGGCGACAATCCCCATCAGTATGGGATTCATTCCCAGTTGCTGTCCCAATCCCACGGCTATTGGAACAAATGTAGTTGATGTCGCAGTCAAACTGGAGAAGAAGGTAATGCTCATTGCAGTGACAAAGGCTAAGAGTGTAATGGAAAACAGTACTCCTGCACCGCTGAGCACATGGTACAGGTGCTCAGCTATTACTTCTACCACTCCGGTTTCCACCAGTCCGGAACCCAAAGCCAGTCCTCCTCCAACAAGAATGAATATGCCCCAGCCAATCTGAGGAGAGGCCTCCTTCCATTTAACCACACCTACTACGGGGGACAAAAACAGCAGAGATATCAGTACCGATGCGATAAAGAGCCATCCGGGCATCAGTTCTAAAAATGAATCGGCAGTCCATAAAATTAGTGCCATGGCAAACAGTATGTATACATGTTTCTGTTTTGGTGTTAAGGGTCCCATGTGAGCGAGTTCTTCCTGTACAGCTTCTGCGCCGCCCTCGATGTTCTGCTTCTCCGGTGGATATACTACCAGCAGTACTTTCCAGGCCAGAGGTATCAAAAGTACAACTACTGGAGCAGCTCTTATAAACCAATCCAAAAAACCAAGTTCAACCCCCAGAAGATCATTTATGAATGCTATGGTCAGTGAGGATGCGGGGGTTCCTGCTGGAGTCCCCATTCCTCCTATGTTGGCGGCATAGGCAATACCTATGGTCATGGCCCGGCCCAGGTTGCTGGCGCCGGGGGCGATAGATTCATCCATTTTCATGATACCTATTGCGATAGGTAGCATTATGGCGGTCGCTGCAGAGTTTGATATCCACATCGAAAGAAAACCGGTTGCCACCATAATCCCCAGAAGCAGTCTATCCGCTTTTTCTCCCATTGCCCCCACGATCATCAGCCCAATTCTTCTATCCAGATCATATTTAGAAAGGGCAGCAGCCATAATAAATCCGGCAAAAATGATGCTGTTTACTGGAGTTGCGATGTAACCCAGGCCGTCTGATATATGGATTATACCGGTGACGGCTTGCAGCAGTATCACCACAAGTGCGGTTAATGAAATGGGGATGCACTCGGTGATCCAAAATACTGCTCCGACTAGAGCTATGGCCATCATTGTTACTGCATCGGATGAAAACGCATCTGGTAGAGGCAGCAGAGTTAGAAGATAAGCCCCCAACAACGTAAATATTATTATGAGTAAATTCTTTCGTTCATCCCCGATCATTTAGTCCCTCCCCTGAGTTCACAGAATACATTGCAGAATCAAACCTTCTATAGTGCAGTACATTTCTAGTTAGTAAAGGGTTATTAATACATCAATGACAACCACATAGACTCGTTGATTATCCTAACAAAGCTTGCAGGTTAATTCTAGGCATTAGAATAAACAGGGCCACATTGAACTGAAGGTGTAACACATCACTTTGTTGTTGGGTGGACAGTTAAGTCGTGTTTATAATAGGTCGTTCCAATCAGGGAAGAGGAACCACGGTTCTTGATGTTATATGGTTGCTGTTATCAGATTGAGCAGAGATCAGCGATTGTGTATCAACTGTAATCGTGCGCTGGTTGGTAAGGGTTTTCGGATTTGTGGTTAAACCGCAAACATCTGTTTGTTGCTGGCGACCTTTGAAGGGAGGTCTTAAAACTCTCAGATTACGATTTACCCACAAGAAAATCGGCCCCCACTTCAATATTGTTTTACCACAGAAATACTTATGATGATCTGGATTTAACACAGGTTCCATGCTCAACTACTTCATCTGCCACCCCCTGACATCTTCGTTGCTTCCGATAGCAATCAGGACATCTTCGCTTTCGAGGGGAATGTCAGCATCAGGAGAAACAATGACTTCAGATCCTCTTCGAATTGCCAGAACATTTATCCCGTGCTTGGCTCTCAAGTTGAGGGTTTTCAAACTCTTACCCTCCATTTCCGGAGAAACAGAGATCTCTACGATGCTAACATTTGGTGTGATTTCGAGGTAATCTACTATATTTCTAATAGCCAGATGGTTGGCCAGCCGGATACCCATATCTCTTTCGGGGAAAATCATGCGGTCTACACCAAGCCGCTCCAGAACTTTTCCATGTATTTCGGAGGAAGCCTTCGCAATGACTTCGGAAATTCCAATTTCTTTTAGTATCAGTGCTACCAGTACGCTCGATTCTAGATCATGACCTATGCTGACAATTCCTACATCAAAGTTGCTTACCCCCAGCGAGCGAAGTGTCTCCTCGTCTGTAGCATCAGCCTGAACAACATGTGTGCAGATATCGCGGCTTTTCTGCACTTTATTTTCATCACTATCAATTCCAAATACGTTATAGCCCATCTCAAATAAGGTTTTGGCTAAGTGGAAACCAAAACGACCAAGTCCAACTATTACAAATTCTCTGCTGTCATTGCTCATCCCTTAGTCCCTCCTGTGTCATTAACCGATCATGATGCTTTCCTTGGGGTAATTGTATTTGTTGCCCTGATAGTCCGGGCCCGCGAAGGCAAGCGCCAGCGTGAGAGGACCCAGTCTTCCCACAAACATGGTGAATGTTATTAGTAATCTTCCGGGAATTGAAAGATCTGGGGTCAAGCCAGTTGACAAACCAACTGTGCCGAAAGCCGACATCGCTTCAAACAGGCAATCAACCAGAGGTGCTCCCTCAAGAGTTAAAAGCAATAATGTTACAGCAAAAACTAATATGAGAGCGAGAGAAACAATGCTCATTGAGGCACGTATGGTATCCCATTTAAGGCTTCGATCAAAAACTTGGACACGAGAGTTCCCGCGGCAGGTGTTAATTACCGTTGCAACCAGAGCGAAAAATGTGGTTGTTTTTACACCACCCGCTGTTGAGCCTGCTGAGCCTCCGATGAACATTAACATAACGATGAAAAACAGTGATGAATGGCGCAGTGCACCCGTGGGAAGGGTGTTGAACCCGGCTGTTCTCGGGGTAACCGCGGTGAAAAATGAAGCCAGCAATTTCTCGTACCATTGCAGGTTACCCATGGTATCTGAATTGTTGAACTCAGCAGCAAAAATAAACAGAGTGCCGACAAGTAGCAGCGTGAGGGTTACACCAGCTACAACTTTGGTATGAAGAGTGAACCGACCCCGCTCGTTTGGGGTTGTGGTGCGTTTGTAAATTTCTGCCAGAACAGTAAATCCCAGGCCTCCCGATATGATGAGAAAAACAAAAATAGCATTGACAATGGGGTCGTTGACATAATTCATCAGGCTGGTACCAAAAATATCAAATCCAGCATTGTTAAAGGCAGATACCGAATGAAACAGTCCCAGCCAGGCGGCCTGTCCGATGGAATATTCAGCTGACCATCTAATTGTCAATAGTACAGTTGCGCTCAGCACAAAGGTAATTGTGAACATGAGTATAATTCTGACCAACCTGACTAAACCCTCAAGACTGACTGTGCCCAACGATTCTTTTATGAGCAATCGTTCGCGAAAGGATATGCGTCTACCCAGCAATAGTGCTATTGCTGTAGACATTGTCATGATACCGAGCCCACCTATCTGAATAAGGCACATGATGACAACATGACCAAAATCAGACCAGTGCGAGGCTGTGTCGACAACAATGAGACCGGTTACGCATACAGCAGATGTTGCTGTAAAAAGTGCGTCTACAAGACTGGTGTGATTGCCCTCGGCGGTGGATATCGGCAGAAGCAGAAGCAGAGTTCCCACCAGAATAACAGCCAGGAAGCCCAGAATGAGTGCCTGGTAAGGTCTGATTGGCTGTTTGGGGCTGTTCTTACTTATCTCCAAATCTTCTCACTCCTATAGATTGCCGGGTCCCATTTGATCCTGCGCATCGTTAACCCAAACTTGATGCGTAATCATCCACCGCTGTCCATCGTCGAGCGGCTGACTCTATCCCGACTTGACCTGATCAGGATTATTCTGTTCTGATAGCGCTCTAAGATCCTCCTGAAGGTATTCTCGAACCATGAGAACGGGAATGTCTGTCTGCCCAGCGATTTGATCTGGTATGGAGCCAAAAAGCAGGTTGTGAACCGGCCATTCTTTTGATGCTCCCAACACAATCAAATCATAATCGTTATTGTCAATTTCGTTTGAGATACCCGATACGACATTATCGTCCTTTCTGGTGGTGAAAGTCCATATGCTGGAATCGCCTAGCAGCTGTTCTATTTCACCACGCACTTTTTCAGTTCGTTCTATCTCTGCTTCATTTTCTACCACATGCAACATGGTAACTTCTGCATCGCCAACTCTATCTTCCTGTTCAGCAAGATGGCAGGCAAGCTTCACTCCCAGACGTGCGTGTTCACTGCCTCGGTATGGCACCAGTATCCGGTTGAATTTCAGGTCTTTTTTCGAGCCAGATTTAAGCACCCCCACTGGGCATGGAGCGCGGCGGACCAGATTGTTAACAAAACTTCCATAAATGCTGCCTCTGTTCAAGGAGCCATGCCAGCCGAGGACGAGAAAATCAACACCTTCACCAGCTGCATTTAGTATGGTCCTAAATTTGCTGCGTGAGTACAGAACTCGTGGGTTGATGATTATTTTTTCTGATTCCCCATAGTCAATTGCTGTCTGCATGATCTGGCGTTGAGCGGTCAAAACAGCTTCCCACACCGCAGAATCCTGTTGAATGGCGTTAAGAGGGGCCTGATCAGGGATTTCCACCACGTTCATGACAGTAATTTCTCCGTTGGAACTATGGCCTTTAACCAGACGGGCGGACAACGCCAAAAGAGATTGTTCTGATTCGGGATTGGCCGTGGGGGTTAGAACCCGGAAGGTTCCCTGTTTGATATCATCTTCAAAAGAAAACTCAGTTCCAGTAGCAGTTTCAAATTCGGGGGTATCCACCGTATCGACCATGATACTACGCAAGTAATCAATAACTACTCCCCTGACGTCAGAGTGGCTGCGGGACCAAACGAAAAACCAGGCTATACTGGCAATCACCAGTCCAGCAGCTGAAACCTGAGCAAATCTCTCTGCACCAAACACAAGGGCGAAGGAGGCAATGCATCCCAGTATCGGTGTTAAAGGATAGCCGATGCAGCGAAAACCAGGGTTATAATTGTCTGGCGGCGACAGCCGCAGCAAGATCACTGCAATGTTTACCAGTCCGTAGTTCAACAGCATAAGCACACTGGCTGAGCTGGAAAGTGATTCTACGTCAGCGATTATCACGAGAATCAGTGTCAGAATTCCAGTTGCAAGGATGGGGCGATACGGGGTCAGGAATTTGGGGTGTATCTCGTTTAGCCATTCAGGCAGAATGCCATCCCTTCCCATAGCGAAATTGATGCGAGAGGAGGACATGAGACTGGCATTTGCTGAAGACGCTGTAGCAAGTAAAGCGGCAAATGTGACAGCAGCAACTCCTCCTGAACCGGCGAAAGTGCGCGCTGCCTCAACAACAGGTGCCGTTATGAAAGGTATACGATCATAAGGTATGATTCCTGCTATTACTAATATCACTGGCAAATACATGGCAGTAACAAAAGCCACTGAACCAATAATGGAAAGAGGTAAGGTGCTATCAGGATTTTTAATTTCTTCCGCAACTGATGCAATCTGCGCGAATCCCAGGAAGGAAACGAAAACCAAAGCTGTAGTGGACATAATGGGGGTGATTCCAAAAGGCATCAGCGGTTGTAAGTTTTCTGCCTGTACGTGAAAGGCGCCCCATATTCCAAACCCCATTATAATAGGAATCAAAATTCCAACGATTATGTTTTGGGCTTTTCCAGTTTCCTTTGCACCTATGTAATTAATTGCTGTGAAGAAAATACCACCTGCAAGAGCACAGATAGTAGCACTGAGGGGGATAAATAAGGCTAAATATTCACCAAGCCCTTTCAGGTAAAAGGCAACCGCAAAGGTCAAACTGAGCCATACAGATAGGCCCGCCAGTGTACCAAAAAAGGTTCCGAATGTTCTGGAGACGTAGTAATAGACCCCACCACTTTTGGGCATTCCTGTTGCAACCTCTGCCAGACTGTTAGCTGTTAACATGCATATAATACCAGCAACTAGATAAGCGAAAACTGCACCTGGTCCGGATGCTTCAATAGCAATGCTGGGTAGAACAAAAATACCTGCGCCTATCATGGTTCCTATACCGATTGTTAGCGCCTCTGACAGGCCTAATTCTTTGGCCAGTTCCTCGCTACCCGTCGCGGAACTGCTTTCCATGTCGGTCATTGTTAAAACTCCTTAATAGGGGGGAGGATTTCAGTTTTGCATTAATTCAATTAAAAAATGTTGAAAAATATTGATTTAATGCCCCATTAATGTGATCAACCACAATTATAGAATACTCTGATAGTATTGCACAAAGTGTTTATTGGTTTATTTTATCTGTTTTACTCTTCCGGTATCTCTGAGGGCAATTTTTCATGAGCCGATAATGTCTTTTTCACTGTCAATTCAACTTCGTGAGTTGGATGGATAGCGTTTGCATCCTAAGAAGCAAAATCACAGATGGTCTCAGGGGGGAGTAAAAGGGGTATGCGGTTGCCACCTAATCTCAGTGTTTAATCCATTTTGATGCAACGGAACAGCTCTGATCAATTCCGTTCCGCGTTGTATAGGATTGGTTTTAGTGAATGATGGCATTTGATTTACTTCATACTATTAAAGCAGCCAAGCAACCAAGTTTAATTATCGACCCGATCTGATAGCAACTATTGAGGAGGGGAGCAGATTATGAGAATCCCTGATTTCCGATGTCTCCCAAAACACCTTGGTGTGATTCCCGATGGGAATCGGAGGTGGGCCCAGAAGCAGGGAATGGACAAAGCACAAGGATACTTGCCTGGCGTAGATGCCGGATTTGAAATGTATCAGTTGTGTTTGCAGCTGGGTGTTAACGAGTTGACGTTTTACGGTTTTACCCAGGACAATACGAAACGCCCAAGGAAACAACGCATTGCCTTTCAAAAAGCCTGTGTCGAGGCGGTTCTCCGATTGACCGAGGAGGACGCCCAGCTCCGGGTAGTCGGCAACTCGAATTCTGATATGTTCCCAGAACGGCTGAAGCCGTTCTCAGAGAGAAGGACCTTCGGAAGGGGTCAGATGAAGGTCAATTTTTTGGTGAATTACGACTGGTCCTGGGACTTACATCAGCTTTTTAAAAGCGAACAACCCTCAGGGTCGAGCAGGAAAGCAGTTGCGGGAGCCATTGGATCTCATGATGTTTCCAGGATAGATTTGATAATACGCTGGGGAGGACGCAGGCGATTGAGTGGCTTTCTGCCTGTACAGAGTGTTTACGCGGACATGTATGTGGAAGATACATTGTGGCCAGATTTTCAACCTCAGCAGGTGTTCGATGCTCTCAAATGGTATCAAGCGCAGGACATCACATTGGGAGGCTAAGACAGTTTAGATGTGACATCCAGACATATTGCCGGCTTTTATATTATTCAACAATAGGCAAATGATCCGCCATTTGTCCCTTACGGGTATCAAATCGGTGACCGGCAACCAGCATATGAATAATCAGATTAGTCAAGCTTAGCGGACCGTCACCCTGCGAGTCGCCGATGTTACAGTAACCAATTTCACTCCCGTCAAAAACAGTTACCGTTCCACTACCCAGAACCTGCATCATTCCATCTCGTGAGACCTCTACTGCTGTATCTTCATCAATTCCCAATCCCAATACTCGGGGGTTTTGAGCAATGACGGTCACCAGTCGCCCTATCCGGCGGCGCTGGAAAAAATGTTGATCGATTACCACTCCTGGCAGCAGTCCAAGGCCTGGTGACATTCTGACTTCTTCTCTGCTCGGAGCGGGTTCAACATCTCCACCGGATACCATTGTTTCACTCATGGCTGAGGCTCCAGCGCTGGTTCCGCCAACAGTTGCTGCATTCAGGTATGCATTGTACAGTGCCTCAAAAGCTCGCGTTCCCCCTAATATGCTTGTTAGCCTGATCTGATCACCACCGGTTAAAAAAATCCCGGCTGCTTCTGAAATGGTCTCAGCTGTTTTTTCGTTGTCCGCATCACTTCTTTGTTCGATTGTGGCAATATCCACTTCCCTGAGCCCACGATCCAAGAAAAACTCCTTGTAAGACTTCGCCGCCTCAAGAGGCCGTTCTTTTAGGGCAGTTGGAATAATCACCAGACGGTGGGTGGGTCTGTCTTTTGCCGCTTCTTTGACTGATTCGACTAATCTGTCCAGTATGATGGTGCTTCCTTGTCGTTTTTCCCCACCACCTATCAAAAACAAAGTTCCGTGTGCCTGGGGTTCCAATGTTGGTGTTATTGGCAAAAGTATCGCCTCCCGATTTTGACGTTGTATCGCAAACATAGTTTTCCCGAGTGAAGATACCTGATTCGCCGATATTCTTTTCCAAAGAGTTTTCCGTGTCTGGGCTCATAGAGGCGATCGCAGACAGATGATGTACTTCCGAAGTTAGTGTAAACTATTTAAGTAGGTAGTACATGTTAAAATTATAGCAGAGTATCTATATTCAATATGTAATGTGATTTTTACAGGCCAGTGAGGGTTTTTACTTTTGTAGAACGGAGGTGTACAGATTGAATCTAGAAAAATTCAGCCGTATCGTATGGGTTTTGTTTGGGATCTACTTGTCACTGCTTATAAGTATCAGATTGGTATCACCCATGGCAACAGAACAGGGAATCGAGCCTTATATGGTGTGGTGGCTCGGCGGGGCCGTAGCTGTGTTGGCAGCTCTGGGAGGAAATCTGGCTGCTGGCCGTAATTATTCGTCTACTGTTAAAGCTGGGCCCGAAGAACCCAGGGAATGCTTCGGTCTTTCCATGGCTTATTCAGCAATAAGTGGATTAGTGCTGGGTGCTTTGGTATCCGCTGTACTGTTCGGGTTTTCAGCGATACTGGGATTCATAGAGGTTCCCAATGGATTGGGTTCTTTAGTTTTAAACTCGATGTCCCTGGGGGGCTCTCATGGTGTTCTCAGTGGGCTCTTTGTTGGATTTATCATTGGCGGATACGCAGCTTACGGATTATATGAAGGTAAGGACGTTTCAGAACTTTAAATTCATAGCGGCCTTTGACTGCCTGACATACAAAAATGCATTGTGCTGTAGGAGTGGGGTGTTTTTGCTTCTATTTGAGGCAGGTGCTCAATAAAATAAATACTCTATCAAAATGCCAGGCAAGAGCATGCCTGTGCGTATGTCTTAACTGGTAATTTAAGGTGAGAAAGTATACATTAATATTTAAGAAGGGTTAGTTTTGATTCACGCAGGGTCGGCTTTGGGAATTTGTGCCCGATAAGGGCAGGAAGGCAGAGGAGGTAGAGTCCCGTGTTTAAAGACGTCGATTGGATTCGGGTGCTGGAGGTTGGCGGTAAAATATTGACTGCACTCGTAGTCCTCATTATGCTTTTTGTGTTTGTTTATCGAGTGCGCATGATCTTGCCTCCTTTCGTCATTGCTGTAGTTCTTTCCTATGTTTTAAATCCTGTAGTTTACTACGGTGAACGACGTGGGCTCAGTAGGACACAGGCTATAGCTGCAACTTATCTGGTTCTTGCTGTTTTGAGCGGCGTTATTATTTTCTTCATCGCTCCTGTTCTGATCAATGAGGTAAACCGGTTAGCAGCCAACACACCGCGTTACATATCTCAGATGCAGGACACTCTGGGTGAGCTGGAGAGAATTTATGAGGCAACGGCAATACCTACTACTATTCGGGAAGCAATCAATCATTCTTTAGAGGATTTTTTGCTAACTTTAGAGGAGCGACTTATCGGTTTTTTGACTGGAGTTATGGTAGGTATAGGTGGAGTTTTCAGTGCATTATTCTATTTCATTCTGGGCAATATTTTGGCCATCTACTTTTTACATGATTCAAAAGAGTTTTATGAAAGTTTTGAACAACTGCTGCCCCAACGCTATCGACCGGCAGTTTTGTCGTTTGCGAATGATATAGATAGAGTGGTATCAGGTTTTGTGCATGGGCGTTTCATTATATCCGCGGTGGTGGGAGTTTTAGCCACTTTAATTTTGGCTATTTTGGGAGTCCGGTTTTATCTCATACTGGGTTTGGTGGCCGGCCTTACCAATCTGATACCCTACTTTGGACCCTTTATTGGTGCTGTGCCTGCAGTTTTACTGGCCAGTTTCCAGTCAGGGCGTCTGGCTGTTCAGGTTTTAATTGTATATCTAATCATTCAGCAGTTGGACGGATTCATCCTGAGCCCCCGCGTACTTTCCAGAAGTACTGGTCTCCACCCGTTAGCCGTAGTATTTGCAATTATGGCATTCGGCAGTTTATTTGGATGGTGGGGATTGTTTTTTGGCGTGCCAATGGGAGCAATCGCAAAGGTATGCCTGGATTATATCTTCAGGTGGGTTAGTCCTACCTAGATCACCCCGCAGTATGAGGGAGAACCCAGAGTAGAATAAATGAAGTCAGGTTGAATGCCATGTGAGCGGCGATGGGGACCCATATGTTTTTTGTGGATTCATAAAGAATAGTCAGGCAGATTCCCAGTGCGAATAGAGCTGGCACTAACAACATTGAACCATGCAACAGTGCCCAGATGGCAGAACTCAAGGTTGCAGCAGCAGCTAATCCGACATAGTTTCCCAGGCTCTGATACAAGATCTTACGGTAAAATATTTCTTCAGCAGCTGGTACAAGCACAACTACTATCAGAGCTATAAAGCCCTGTTCAAACGGCGAAAGAATTTGCTCGGCCAGCTGCAGTGGATTGTTGCTAGGAGGGGGCTCCAGGCCCACTGTTACCTGCAACAACACTGTTGCAAACGTAATAACCCTGAATATTATTCCCCACTTGAGACCCATATCCAGCAGTCGGTACGAAGAGATATCCTTAAGGGAAGACCAGATTTGTGATGTCTCACGAGGCGCAGCCAGTCTTATCAGCAGCAGCAGAAGGAGGGGGTGCAGCAAAACCATTGCTGTCCATGGTATTTCTCCCGCTGTTTGCTCTGACCAGACGAACAGAAATATGGGGGGAATGTGAGAAAGGAGAAAAACCATCAGAACTCGTCTCATTGACCATCTTTGGCCAGCCTGCAGCATTGCTCCGGAAAGATCCAGTTCCCAGGGGCCAAATAGATGGCGTTGTACAGAGATTGTAAGTCGGTGCCACCAGTTTTGTTCATCACTGTTGTGCACAAGGAGTCCTCCTTTTCATTGATTCAAAAAAGATGACCTGCATTTTCACGGCGGAGATGACGGAAAAACTGCTCAGTCCTGTCGAGTCTTTTTTGCATTGCAGCTTGGCTTGTAGGGAAATTCAAATGCCCTGCAGCATAATCTGTCCAGCTGTTCATCTGATCACTATCCCAAAGTTTCAGAGCTTCATCAACGCTGTTATTGTCCACAGCTGTGTTAAAGATAGTCAACCAGACGGCTTGAGCGCCAAAATGATCCAGGATATCAGCATCCTGTAGGATTAATCCTTCTACACAAAGGGTATCAGGGCTTTCATCCCGCTTGTTGTGCCAGTAAATGGCTTCTGTGACTACCTTATGCGAATCTCTGCAGAACAGTCCACTAAGTAGTTTGCCAACTGCAATACTGCCTCTTTTGGCATGATCATCATAATCATTCTCAGGCATACACTTGCCTATGTCATGAAACAGTGAAGCAGCAATCAGTGAGATGCAGTTTATTTTTTCGCATAAGTGTTCGTTTCTCGCGATTTCACAGGCCAATTTAGATGCTCTTTTACCGTGATAGTAGCGGTATCCCTGTTCACGATTAGGAGAGTGTGAGGTGCCCATTTCATTCCAACTGATGTTGAGCAGTTTTTGCACCAGACCTTCATCAGCACCTGTAAAGTCACACACCATGAAACCTCCTGATTTTTTACTGGTTAAAAATTCAGCTGGCAATTCACAATTATTTCATTTTAACATAAGTATATCTGCAGGGGAGTTTCTTGCCACTGCCTTGATTACATTATTTGACCAGCAACCATAGAATACCACGCTCTGGTCTCACAAGCCACCTGATGCAGCGGTCAGTCTCCAGGAAGGTGATGATTTAGTGACGCAGGACTGCACTCGATATGAAAAAGATACCGCAGTGGGAAAGTTAAAGGTTGTAGACCGCGGTAGAAAGCGTACCCTTTATCTGAATGGACTGCCTCAAACCACCATAGATACTTCGGATTTGAGCTCTACAGCTGCTGACTATATTGCATACTTACATATCGGGACCTTGCTTTGCCCTGAAATTGAGAATATAGGCATGCTTGGCCTGGGGGGTGGTGCTGCAGTTCATTCTTTTCACGCCAATTATCCAGAAGCAAAAATTACTGCGGTGGATATCGACCCCGACGTAGTTGAGGTGGCCAAAAAGCACTTTTTCTTGAACAAGTACAAAAACATTGATTTGGTTGTTGATGATGCCAGAAATTTTTTAATGCACCGAAAGGATACCTTTGATTTTGTAATTCTCGATGTTTACGACGGAGAGGGTTATCCAGATCGTCTCTATACAAGGGAAGCGTTTAACTTAATATCACAGGCGCTGAAATCGTCGGACGTTTATGAACAACCAGTAAGTGCTCTGGCAGTAAATGTTGTTGGAAACCTGCGTGGTCAAAACCCCCGAAGCCGTACAGTCCGGACCGTCATCAAGACAGTTAAAGATGTATTCCCTGCTGTCTATCTATTTGCTGTACAGCAGTCATTTTGGAAACGTCTTTTTGGGCGGGGAAATAACTACATACTGTTGGCCCATAGACGAAAAAAAACTTTAACTGATGAGTGTTTGCGCAGCCGAGCAGAGCTCAGGAATCAGAAGGCTGAGCTTAACGTTGATTTGTCCCGTATGCTTAAGGGGAGGAGAAGCATTCCACCTCTTGACGAGGTTCAGGTTCTCACCGACCGGGCTGTCAGGAGCCACCGGCGTATTCTTTCCATATAGTACATCCCTTTATTTTCAGTGATTTAGCATGAAAATTGTCTTGGCTGTGGGCAATTTGCTAGTGTAATGTTATCATAACCAGAGGA
>CAZRFK010000024.1:0-24599 GCA_964599275.1 uncultured Clostridia bacterium | reverse complement strand
GCATAGAAGTCTGAAGGAAGAAGAGGTCTGGTTGGGTGAATATGAAACCTTGAAAAAGGCAAAAGAAGGCATTGACCGCTGGGTGCAGTTTTACAACAAAGAGCGTTTGCACTCGGCGTTAGGATACAAAACACCGCTACAATTCAATCGGGGAAGTCTCCGAAATTCTGTGGCTTGATGTGTCCCAAAATCAGTGGGGCACTATATCATCGGAAAGGGTGCGTTTTAATTGTCTGAGGAAATCCTGTGGAAAAAAATGAATAGTGAAATTGCTGGAATAGTCACTGGTTTTCGTGGTGTCATTGGACTGTGTGTTGAAGATCTAAATACTGGTCGCAGGATTGATATAAATGGAGATAAAATTCTTGCCGCTGGAAGTACCATAAAAGTTCCTGTTTTGATGCAGCTGTTCAAGCAAGATGCTGAGGGTGAGCTGGATCTGCAAGAACCAGTTAATATTGGACCTGAGGATATAGTGGCTGGCAGTGGGGTCCTGCAGCATCTGGAGGGAAAATTCCAACTGTCACTTTATAATCTTGCGATACTAATGATAAATGTGAGCGATAATATTGCGACCAACCTCTGCATCGATCATGCCAGCATAAATGAAACAAATCAGCTGATGGAAAATCTGGGGTGTGTTGATACAGTACTGCAGCGCAAAATGATTGATTGGGACGCAGCTGCTTCTGGTAAAGAGAATCTGGCTACCGCCCGTGATATGGTTAAGTGGCTCAAAATTTTGCACAAAGGAGAGTTTGTTTCTCAAGAGATATCTGACCAGGTGATATCTGTGCTGGGCAAATCCAAGTCTTCCCCCATACGGGAGGCAATACCAGCTGAGGTTCCTATTGCTGGAAAAACGGGAGGGCTTGAAGGAGTGCGATGTGAAGTCGCACTTGTAAAGCAGCAGCGTCGTCCGTACATACTGGGGATAATGACCGCTTTTGGGGTAGACAACAACAACTCTGAAACCATAACTCACCTTGCTGAGATTATCTGGGATTATCTCGGAATGTTGGACCGATTTACTCATCATGGCAGGGGTCTGCCCAGTCAATATCTACCTCAGTGAACATGGTGGCCCGGGGCGGTTAATCTCCCGGGTCAATCTTCTGTCCGTGACTGTCAAAGTGCACTGTTTCTATTTCATGTTCGCTGAGAAGTTCATCAATTGGTAAGGATTCTTCTGCATTCGCCACTTCCTGTAAAGAGGGGGCGGTTTTTGGGTGTTGGGGCACAAACAGAGTGCAGCAGTCTTCATAGGGCTGTATGGAGGTCTCGTAAGTACCAATGTACTTAGCTCTTTTGATTATCTCCTCCTTGTCCATTCCCACCAAAGGACGGAGTAGGGGACATTCTACCGCTGCCTCAGTCGCCTGCATGTTCTCTAAAGTCTGGCTGGCTACCTGTCCCAGGCTTTCCCCGGTTATCAATACTGGCGCGTGGATCATCTCAGCAACTTTTTCAGAGGCTCGCAGCATCATTCTGCGCATAACAGTCAGTATGAGACGTTCCGGGCAATGCTTGTTAATATGCTGCTGGATTTTTGTAAAGTGGTACATGTGAAGAGTCAGCCCATTGCCCCATTTGGCTAACTGTCCGCATAGTTCTTTTACTTTTTCATGTGACCTGGGACCAGTATAAGGGGGAGTGTAAAAGTGGATAGCCTCCACTCGCAGACCTCGTTTCATCATATACCAGCAAGCTGCGGGGCTGTCTATTCCACCGGAAAGAAGAGACAGTGCAGTACCAGAAGAACCGACCGGGAGCCCTCCGGGTCCATCAATGACCTCACCCATCAAATAAGCGTAATTACTGCGTATTTCCACCTGCAGATTCAGGTCTGGTTCGTGTACATCCACTTCGATGTCGCTGAGATTATGAAGAACTTCTGCTCCCAACCAGTGGTTTATCTCTGGTGATGTCTTATGAAATTCCTTATTAGCCCGCCTGGCGGAAATCTTGAAGGTGAACGGGGCATGTCTTCCGTCATCCTGGTAGCGTTTCTGGGCGCGACGAGCCAGACTCTTGGCTGATTCAGCAATTGCTTCATCATCCAGCTGCACCCTGCGGGCAGGGCTTACTGATACTACTCCAAAAACACGCCGCACCCTATTTATGGCATTAGCAATATTGTCATTGTCCTTCAAATAAACAAAAATCCGCCCCTGACTTCTGCGTACTTCGGCTGAAAATTTTCCTTCAAGGACACCCCGCAAGTTATCAACAAGCTGTCTTTCAAATTTTCCGCGATTTTGTCCCTTCAAAGCTATTTCACCGAAGCGTACCAGTATAAGCTGCTTTTCTGACATAGTTTTTCACCTCTCCTGTTAGGCCGTAAGTTTTATATTTTTAAATTTTTTACCATTTCACCCAGTGTGCAAGCAGCGGTGTCCAGTTCATCGGGTTCATTAAAAGGAGACATGCTGAATCGTATTGCTGACTCTGCTCGCTCATTGCTTATGGGGAGTGATTTCAATGTTGTGTTATGGGTGGGGTGCCTGGAGGAACAGGCTGCCCCGGTGGAGACATAAATCCCCTCTTGCTCCAGGGCATGAACCAAAATTTCTCCCTTCAGGCCGGGAATTGAAACATTCAGAATATGAGGTGCCTGAACATCATCTTTTGCATCGGCAGGCGGTCCATTCACTCGGACTGCTGGTAGATGATAATGAATTTGCTCAGATAGATATCTACGCATCTTCATCATTTTATGCCGCAGCTGCTCATTCTCTTCGACCAGCCAATCCAGTGCTGCAGACATTCCAGCTGCTGCTGCCGTGTTTTCAGTTCCTGAGCGGAGACCTGCCTCCTGACCTCCACCGAACAGCAGTGGCGGAAAAGACAGACCTTTTCGCAGATACATAGCGCCTATACCCGTGGGGCCATGGAATTTATGAGCTGATAGAGAAAGAGCATCAACGCCAACTTCTGATGGCATCAAATCTATTTTGCCGATGGCCTGTACTGCATCAGTGTGAAAAATTGGCCGCGGCCCTGGATGTTCATTCAAAATTTCACTGATTTGCTGCAGGGGTTGAATGCTGCCAATTTCATTATTGACCGTCATGATACTGCATAGGATGGTGTCTTCATTCAGACATTGACTGAATTTTTCCGGTTTTACGCGACCCCACTTGTCTACCGGTAAGAAACTAACGGAAAATCCCAGCTCCTGCAGGTGCTTGCAGGTATTTTCGACCGAGGGATGTTCTATTTCCGATGTGATTATGTGTTTTCCCCGATTCTGGTATTGTTCTGCAATCCCCCGTATTATCGCGTTATTTGCCTCAGTTGCGCCAGAGGTAAAATAAATTTCACTGGATTCGGCATTCAAAAATCGCGCCGTTTTTTTTCGGCACTCATCAAGGAGTTTTTCCGCGTTCATTCCCAACCGGTGCAGAGAGGATGGGTTAGCGTAATGTTCACGCATAGTGGTGCAAACAGCTTCGGTGACCGTTTTCAACGGTCTGGTCGTAGAACTATTATCCAGATATATGATGCGTTGTCTTTGGGACGTGGTCATGTAAATCTTCCTCATTTACCTTGAAATATGGTTTCCTTGCTGCCGCAAGTATATACCGGGCTGACAACTTTGACAAACTGTACCATATTTCAGGTATCTGGGGATAGTGCTTTTTTGGTTGGTGAGTTACAATGATATAGTTGTGGGGAGCAGATATAGAAGCGGCAGCCAGTTGAGGCATATGAGCAAATGATCTGCATTCGTTCAGTCCTGTTACTAAAAGAGGTTAGGGGTTATTACTGCACCCTCAGGGGGGAGACAGATGAGCTGCGGAGCCGTTGTCTTTGACATGTTTCACACACTTGTTGATCCGGAAGATTATCGACCGAAGTCCTTCAGACGGGCAGACCAGGTGGCTGAAATTCTGGATCTGCCTAGAAAAGCATTTTCTTCATACTGGACGGATACCAGAGAGTGTCGTGTTTCTACTGACACTCCTCCACTTGAATTGGTGAAAGATTTCATACGCCAGCGTGATATTGAGGCAACCCATGAGGATTTAGCGCGGGCAGATGATGTTCTTGGTCGCTATCAGGACCTGGCTATTCTCAATCCACGTCAATCTATACTGGATGCTTTGCAGAAGATCAGAGCCTGTCAGCTCATCGTCGGATTGTTGAGTAATGCAGATACCAGGGAGATTCGCCAGTGGCCAAATTCACCCCTGGCAAGTTGTTTCGACGAAGTGTGTTTCAGCTGTGAGATTGGTTTTGCAAAGCCCGACATCAAGGCCTTTCAGACCGTCCTGTGTCGGTTGGAAGTGGACAGTGTTGAGAGGATGGTTTTTGTTGGAGACGGAGGAGGGGGAGAACTGCAGGCGGCCAGAGAGGCGGAGTTTGATCTGGTAGTGTTTTTTCGCCGGTTTGTTGCGCGGAATGGGCTTCGAACTGACAGACAGCTGCACATGTTTGAAAAGCAGGCTCACGTGACCGTTGATTCGATGAAAGAGCTATTGGATCTTATTGCCCAATAGACGGAGTGTTCCTGATAGGGCGTGGGCTGGCAGAAGGGTAACTGCCTGATGTTAATGATAGTAAAACGGGGCAAGACCAAAAGCAGCATAGAGCGGAGAGTGGGAGAAGATGCGATATGCTGAGTTACCTGGAACTTCCATAGAGGTGTCAAAGATAGGGATGGGATGCTATGCGGCTTCCGGTGTTTATGGGGATTTCGAGAAGGGCTCCTTCACCAAATTACTCAGAGATGGTTACGAGCAGGGTGTTACTTTATTTGACACAGCTGCTCAGTATGGAGAATCTGAGCAGATTTTAGGTGAAGCAGTCAGGCCTTTCCGGCATGATGTTGTTATTTCATCCAAGGTTGGACTGACCTCAGAGGGCCGGCGGGATTGCTCAGCAGAGCATGTCGTTCAGTCTTGCGAAGCCAGTTTGGCTAAATTGAACACTGATTATATTGACCTTTATTTGATACATTACGATGATCCTGAGACTCCCATGGGTGAAACTGTAGGGGCTCTGGAGACCCTGAAAAGAGAGGGGAAAATACGTGAATATGGGACGGGTCATCTTCCAGTCGAGCGAATGAAGAATCTTCTTGAACTGGGTTGTCCTGCAGCCTGTCTGGTGGAACTTAACTGTGTGACCCGGCAGCAGTATCGACAAGTTCTGGATGTGACTGATGAGAAAAAAGCGATTATAGGCTACAGTCCCACCGGCCGAGGTCTTCTGACTGGAAAAATAGATAAAGAGCCTCAGTTTGCACAGGACGATATTCGCAGCATTGACCCTCTATTTCGTGGATTGAAAATAAAATCAACTCTCCGGGTGGTAGATGAGCTCGAAAAGGTAGCAGACAATCTAGGGGTTACCCCAGTTCAGGTTGCCCTGAGTTGGTGTATACAAAAGCCGGGGGTAACGTCTGTATTGACTGGTACCACTTCCAGGAAACATTTACTGGAGAATTTGGGTGCAGTGGAAATTGCTTTGGACTCAGAGCTCAGGAGACATCTTGATTCAGTGCTGGAAGACGAAGAACAGCGTCTGCAGGTTGAACTCCCCGAAGAAATTCAGGATATTTTGAGCGATACGGGTTCGGTAACATCAGAGCATGTGTATGATTTGATTTATGCCATAGAGATGGGAATAAACATGGGATGGGCTGAGGAAAAAGAGGTTACTCCCCTCTTTGCCAGACTGTGGACCATGCTTAAACGTGGTAACCTGGATGAAGAAATTCACTCAATTAGAAAAAGTCTTCGTGCTCGGATCCAGTTTTGATGCAGGGCCCATTCGAAAACAGACAAAACAACACCTCCTGAACATCGTGGAATCGGTGGAGTTTGCAGTATGTGCAATGTTCGTTAAGTTGTACAGGTAATAATAGGGTGAACTTGTGAGAAGGATTTTGCTTTTTGGCCAAGAAATTACTCAATCAGCCGGGGATTCCCGAGTAGTTGACCACATGTACAGGGAAGGAGCTTTGTTCATGGCAAAGACCAACGACCAGAACATAGAATCTTGCTGCAGTAAAGATCAACACACATTAGATGTGGAAGGCATGGCCCGCCGAATGGCTTTGATGTACCATTTCTTCACTCGTACCCTGAAGGAAGAATTGGGACGTGATGATACGGAGCGTCTGCTAAAACGGGCAATCTGGAGGTACGGCGAATACATTGGACGGCAAACTAAAGAGCGAGCTGAAGAGATGGGGATGGAGCCATCACTGGAGAATTTCGCTGCTGCTTCTGATTTACCCACAAAAGGGTGGGATAGTGAAACCAAAACAGATACCCCGGAAGAGTCGCGAGTAGTAGTGCAATACTGTCCATTTGCTGAGGTTTGGAAGGATATGGGTGATCCTGAGCTTTCCAAACTTTACTGCCTCGTTGATCCAGCCAAGTATAAGGCATATGATGCCAGGCTGCATTGTGAGCATGTTCACAACCAGTTAGAAGGAGACGACTACTGCGAGATCTATGTCCGAAAGCAGAAGGAACTGGGTTAGCCAGGGTTTTGACGAACTCAGAGTAAGCTAAGTTTGAGCAGATTTATTTTTCCCAGATACCATGTAGAAATCGTCATCATCGATGGTTTTGATTATATGCATCCCCACTTCTGTCAGCAGTTGTGCTACCTTGCTGGGAGGAGGTAGTCTATCTTCAGCTACATGACGACTGGCCCGATGGTGGACTGCGTTTATCGTGGATCGTCCATGAGTATGGGCAATGATTAAAAGACCATTTTTCTGCAGTACACGATGCATCTGTTCAATTGCTGACGATGGACTGAAAAAATGAGGATAAACGGCGTAACATATCACCCGGTCGATAAAGTTGCTCTCGTAAGGTAGTTTTTCGGCCGGGCAATTTTCGAACTCTACCTCTGGATGTCGTCTTCTTGCCTGTTCTAACATCCTTTCTGATGGATCAACTGCATATAATTCGCCGCAATTACCTATTTGGTTCCGAATGTGAGGTAACAGCCTGCCTGTACCTGTTCCTACGTCCAGTACACGCTGCCCTTTGCTGAGATGGCAGTGCTGAAGCACTCGCAGTAATTGTTTTTCTGGTACTGGATTGTCCTCTTCCCAGGTTTCGGCGTGTTCATCAAAATAACTGTGGTCGTGATGCATGAACTCACCCCTGCGGTTTTGGTGAAGAAAACGCTTTCAGGTTTTCTGCTGCTTTTACTATGGCTGGGATGAATATCAATTGCAAAAGTACTCCCGGCCAGCTGGTGGTTACCGCGCTGGTAAGCGGTACCCACAGCGACACCTGTTCCAGGCCGAAAAGCGGCAGGGCAAAAGCTCCCAGCAACCCATAAACTACCCGCCCAGCTAACATTGCTGCGATTAAGGATACATATAAAGGTTTCTGCTGCTTTTTATACAGCAGGCCGGACACCAAGCCAAAAACGACCAGTTCCGCGGACATCATTGGGGCGGTGGGAACCAGGGGAGGCATGCCAGTCAGAAAACTGCTGAGAAGAGGCGTGATTACTCCAGCTGTGAGTCCTACACTGGGTCCTGCCAGGAAACCAGCCAGGAATATGGGGATATGCATGGGCAGAAAGATTCGCCCTGCTCCAGGTCCGCCGGACATATGAAAAACCATGGGTAAAAGAATGCCGATCGCTATAAACAATGCTGTTAAAGTGAGTTCCCGTGTGGAATTCATAAATTCATCCTTCCTTTATTGAAGGGATAAGATGATGATGTATCAACATAATAGCACGATTGTGGTTATTTGTGCTACCCTCCTTGTTTCTGACAGGACCGGGCCAGGACCAGCTTGGCCAGTTTTATGCCGCGCATGCTTTGCATACGTTTGGCCAGATTGCGTACCTGCTGAGATGAACCACGCAGAACCAGAATTTCCAGGCAGTTTGCGTTGTCCAGGTGAACATGCAGACTGGAAATAACTTCGTCCAAAAATTGGTGCTGTAAGTCGTTTAAAGCATGACCGATGTTGATGTTTTCATGTTCATATAACAGAGTCAAAGTTCCGATTACCGACCTATCTGATGTTTTGTGCTCTTCCTCCACCAGGGCTTTACGGGCAATGCGACGCAAAAAATCGGACCGGGAAGCGTATCCCTGTTTTTCAACCAGGCAGTCGATTTCATCAAGAAGGCTTTTTTGCATGGTGACTCCAAATCGCATCAATTCATCCTTTGAGTTCAATGAGTTCACATCCCTTCGTATTAAAAATCCATCTGATGCTTGTCCAGCTGCAAAACTGATTAGCTGTCATTATCCTCAGGCGGTGCGGGACCAAGAAGTTTTAAGAGAAAGATGGGGATACCCACCATAATGATGCTGAATCCGATAAGGGCAGTCGGGTCAGCAAGGCAGTTGAGAGGAGAAGGAGCGTCAGCTAACCATCTATAATAAGGGGGTGCAAAGCGTACCAACAGTATTAACGCGACAGGCCAGATGAGCCAACCTACTGCTGCACCGAAATACATAGATAAAAGATTATTTCGGCTTTTTCTTGCCAGTGCTAAATAATTGCTGATTATACGGCAGGCGGGAACAGCTGCGATGGTTATTGCCCCTGCTGCTAAAATAAACCAAACTACAGTCCATCTTCCGGTCAAGTTTACCTTCCTTTCAAGTATCAAAATTTCCGGTAATACATATCACACGGGTTAACATTCAGCGCCATGATTGTCTTGACAGCGCCCACAACAGGTTAATGATGTCTTCTGTCAATTTCGAATGGTTCTACTTCCCAATGTACCATGTTCAGGATATGAGTCATCGCCTGACTGCATTTGAGAATTTCTCTGGTGTTCAAATGGGGTAATACCCGGTTTTCAAATTCTTTTTTGTCCAGAACAGCAATTTTTCGCTGAGGGGTTACGAACAGATCAACCGCTAAATCAACATACTTTATAAACCATGCGTCTTTATCTTCTGTCAGTTCTGGTGCAGAGGATATATCGCAGTACCAGCCTTTCAGATTACTTTTTTTATCCAGGAGTTTGATGATGGCATACCAGCATCCACGATGGAAGTACTCATGGACGGGCTGTCCTTTCCGCATAGAAAACATCTCATAACTGGCTGTTTCAGTCCATTGTGTTTTCAAGGATAAACAGTCCCTGCCCGCACGAAGTATCCTTCCACTGTAAGTGAGACGAACCTCACCTGACATGCAACGTTTCTGGACAGTAATCATTTGACCTGCTGAGGGTCTTTTACCGGAAGGCCAATCTCCATTCATTTTCAGCTTCCTCTGGTCAGTATGGCTACACATAAACTGCCTCCCCTCAGCATCATAATATCCTTTATCAGCATATCGAAAAATGGCGCTAAGTGCACTGCTTAGGGGGTAGACCTGGTCGGTACAGTTCGAAGAAGCGTGCTTGACAGAGGAGAAGGGATTATGGGTAAATTAAGCTGACAGATTATGAACATATGCTCATAACTGGAGGCCAATACGATGCCGCGTCCGCCGAAAAAGAGAACTGTTGACACTTTACCGGACCGTCGATTTTTTAAACCAGCTGGTGTTCCTTTATCAGATTTGGATACTGTTAAACTGAAAGTTGAAGAACTGGAGGCACTCCGACTGAAGCACTGTGAAAACCTGGACCAAAAAGATGGTGCGGAACGCATGGAGATTTCTCGGGCAACTTTTCAACGTGTACTTAAATCGGCCTGTACCAAAGTTAGTGAGGCCCTGGTTGATGGTAAGGCTATTGACATTCATGGTGGGGAGTTTCGGCTCAGGGGACGCCCCAGGTGTAAAAAGTGCGACCACACCTGGGCGGCAGCCAAAAAACATGAGACTTGCCCTGAATGCAGCAGCGCTGAAATTTCTTACGGTGTCCGAAGGCGAAGACGGCGCGGTCCCAAGACAGATTGAATAGAAATGATTAATACCCTCAAGGGATGGGGATTTTGAATCATGCAAGAAATTTTTTCTGCTGCCATGAACCGACTTGAGGATGAGGAATGCCAGATTACCCAACAGAGGGAATTGATTGTCAAACATTTGGTGCAAAATTCTGATAGGCATCCATCTGCTGAGGATATTTATGATTCGGTCCGACAAGAAAATACATGCATTGGGCTGGCTACTGTTTATCGTACTCTTCAGCTGCTTCAGAAGTTGGGTATTGTTTGCAGGATGGATATGGGCGACGGATCAGCGCGATTCGAGTTGACCATTGAAAGCACCACACCGCATATACATTTAGTCTGCACAGAATGTGCCGATGTACAGGAAGTGCAGTCATCTCATGCATACCAACTGGAGGAATATGTTGTTGGGGACTGCAATTTCCAAGTTTCTGACCGTTCAATAGTTTTTTCGGGGATATGTTTTGAGTGTACTGATAATAAAACATGAAGCCACTGGTCCAACTTGATGATTGATGATTAAGGTCCGTTTGCATGCTCGGTACGCCAGGTTTTTGACAGTCCGGCAGCGTACAGTATTTTAGAGTAGCTGCCGGACTTTTTCTATTCAGTCAAAGTACGCATAATACTGTAATAACCAGCACAGCTGGAAACCAACTGATCAATCTCTACGTATTCATCGGTGGTATGAGCCATGCTTTCTGATGATGGACCGAAGCCTATCGTGGGAATGTTCTTCTCGCCTGCGTAATGACTCCCGTTGGTGCAAAAAGAGTAGTGGGTCAGTTCCGGACATAGTCCGATATCATCTAAGGCCTTCTGGGCTGTCATGATCAATGGATGCTCTCTGGGAAGAAGCCAGGCCGGGAAAAAACGCTTGGCTTTCATCTCTTTACCCGTCCAGCATTCAGTCTCCCCCACAGCAAACTGGATATTGGCCTGCATATTTTTGGTTTTCAACCGGTCAACGATGCTGCGTAAGGGGGCCAGGGTAGATTCCTCAGTTTCCCCCAATAATAAGCGTCTGTCAAAGGTAACGCGGCAGAGATTTGGAATGACAGAGGCGCCAGGATAGGGGCGGGAAATTATATCAGTAAGCTCCATAATGCCTTTTCCCAAGATGTCATGCTCTGGAGGAGTAATAGTTTTAATATCTCTTACGATTTCAATCATATCATACACAGCGTTGTGCCCGACCTGGGGCGAGGAGGAGTGTGCTGATTGCCCTTGAGTTTTGATGACAATTTCAGCCCTTCCTCTTTGCCCTCGTTTGATATTGAGGTTGGAAGGCTCGCCTATTATCACAAAATCGGGCTGCACGGTTTCACTGACACTACGAGCTGCCACTCCTTCAAAGGTTTCCTCCATCACGGTCCCGACCACATAAATATCTCCGGCAAAACCACTGTTGGAATCGTCAGCAAAAAATTTGGCAGCCATCATCATCGACGCGAGTGCCCCCTTCATATCGGCACTACCCCGGCCGTAGATGCGGTTGCAGCGCACATTGCTGGAATAAGGAGCATAATTCCAGGAGTCCTCATCAGAGACCCCAACAGTATCGATATGAGCATCAAAAAGAATCGTCTTGCCTGTCTTTGAGCCGGTAATGCGGATGATCACATTGCCGTATTCATCGATATTTACCTCATCGAACCCCAGTGTTTCGCCCGCTTCTTCTAACGCCAGGGCCATTTCCTTTTCACAGCCAGAAAGACTTGGGATGGCTACCAGCTCACTGCATAAACCTATTAACTTTTGCTTTCGGCTCTGGTTAAGTATCATTACTTGCCGGCAAATGCTTTGCCGTCTGCACCTCCTTATTTACAAGTGACATTCACCCACCATGCTGCCTTACACAAATATCAGTGGATAAACTCCCATCGCTCTGAATATTTGTCCAGAAGACGTCTGGTATCCGGCTCAAGCTGATGTTGGCGATCAGGAATGGAGAGTTCTGCTTCACTGCCGAACAACGGTGAACTGAAGTATTTTTGTCCGGTATCAAAGAGCATTGTAGCGATATTCTGTAGTTGTGGGTTTTCTTTAACAACCTTATGTGCAGCTGCTATGTTGCAGCCCGTGGAAATCCCAACTACCAGCCCTTGCTTTAGACACAAATTACGTGCCTGATTGATGGCTTCCTCGGAACTTACCGTTACAACTCCTTCGAGTTGCTGTAGATCAAGGTTGTCGGGCACGAACCCGTCGCCAATGCCCTGGATATCATGACTTCCCCACTGCTGCTGCGAAAGAATAGGGCATTCAGCAGGCTCCACTGCATAGACCTTAATCTCCGGGTTGCGTTCAGTGAGGTAGCGGCCAATGCCGCTGAGGGTGCCGCCAGAACCCACAGCCAGTACTAAAGCATCTATCTCGCCGCTGCTTTGTGACCAAAGTTCGGGTCCTGTAGTCTCATAGTGGGTTTGGGGATTGTCAGGATTGCTAAACTGGGCAGGATACCAGTATTGATCGGGATTTGAGTTTACAATTTCCTCGACCTTCTTTAATGACAGGTCCTGGTCACTTTCTCCGCCTGGAGTGGTAATGAGTTCTGCACCAAACGCCTTGATGAGCTGTTTTCTTTCTTCAGACATACCTTCAGGCATAACAACGACAACCTCGTATCCTTTAAGGGCTCCGATCATACTGCAGGCAGCACCTGCATTGCCAGTGGAGCCTTCCACGATAGTCATGCCTGATTCCAGCTCACCCCGCTGTTCAGCTTTTTCAATCATCTGTTGATAGATTCTGTCTTTATGACTGCCAGTGGGATTGAAAAATTCTGCTTTGGCCAAAATTCGTGGACGGCTGGATAGCTCCTGCAGATGAAACTTGACTAAAGGGGTATTCCCGATGAGCTGTGTTGGGACAACAGGAGCATTCATGTGTGAACAGCTTTTCATAACACCACCTCCATTATGGTTGACTGTAATAATGTTTCAAAGACGTTGCCCGGCTAACCAGATTGTCAACCGGGCATTATCACTCAGTCGTTCAGAATTGGAAGTTGCGAACCAGAACGATTGGAGTACCCGCATCCGCAGAGCCTGCAGCCAGGTCAGCAATCGTGCCCAAGAGGCTGGTAACGCTACGAGGAGTGGTTCCCAATTGCTCATGGGTTACATCTTCATTTTTTTGTTGAACTATCTCAGAGATTTCTTCACGCGAGTGTCCCTGCCGGAAAAGCGTCTCTACCTGCAGTTTAAGTTTTGTACCGGTTCGCATTGAGCCTTTGCGCAGTCCCCCACTGCTGCCGATAGCCGGGTGCGGATCGGCAAGTTCATATATCCCGGTGTCGGGATCTTTGTAAGCCCCGTCTCCGAAAATCAACACTTCAACATCCTTGCCGATGTTGGATTTTATAGCCTCTTTTATCCCATCGGCAACACCGTCCGCATTAGCAGGTAAAAGTTTCAGAATTCCTTTTTCCCTATCGGACACATTTGAACCAATAACTCCCCATGGTTCAGGGCCAATGTTCCCAATGGTTGTTACCGGAGTTTTGGTTCCGAAGGATAAAAACAGCTCCGTCAATTCGTCCGCGGCATGTACTGCGCTGACGATAATTCCATCAATGAAACCCTGCTGAAAAACCCGTAGGGGATTGTTAGTCAACAGAATCTCACAGTCGGCCCCTTCGTTTTCTACGATTTCTTGGTACATGCGGGAGTAATCTTCACCTGTGATTGGATGAGCAAAGTGACGATTGTGTACTTCCGGAGCATAGATGCAGTCAGCATCACGGTAAAGGGGCATCTCATCTGCATATGATGTTTCAGCAATTATCGAGTTTCTTTCTTTTTCGAATGTTGTGGCATCATAAACCGTCAATGACTGCCGCTGCAGATCTACTGTTACAGCCAATGCACCGTCTGCTCCGGTGTCACGCATTATTCCCAGGACCTTCTGGACGGTGGCTCCGGGATTTTCAAAACTGACCTCTACACAGATAGTCCTGCCGTCTTCATCCTCGATGGTCAAATCGGCAGTTCCCTGGCCGGTAATTTTACGAATTCCCTGAAGATTGTATCCAAGTTCCTGTAGTTTGAAGGCGACCAAGATTTCGCGTATGAGAACGTTAAGGTGTGGAGTATTACCCCGGGCCTCCTGCAGACTGTTGAAAATATTCTTCAGGCGAAGCCTTGTTGAGGCAAAATCTCGGTCGATTACTTCATTGCCTACTTCATCATCGGGAACTGATAATTGAACTATCACCCGTCCTCCACCGGTTGCACCAGCGATGGCTTTTAGTATAAGGGCGAAGCGATTGCGGCTTAGAATTGGACTGATTACTGCTATAGTGCCACCTGGTGTGATATTTAGCTTATCTGCTATATCTTCTGCAAGTTGATCACATGACAGGTATCGGTTTTGTGAGCGGGCCACGACTGATTCGGTAATACATATAATATCGCCGTCCTGTACAACGCCTGTGATTGCATCTACCGTTACCTCTGCGATATCATCTGTGGGAAGGATCAAGTCAGTTGGTAAAGCTGCAGTTACGACACCTGCATCAGAAGGGATTTGCATTTTGTGTATTCCACCTCTTTTTTACATCAAGATTCTATTGGTTGATTTTCCTTTTTTATTCTAATACATGTTCAGATTTGTGTCATCGGCGAATGTGCAAGTCTGTATTTCCGGGAACAGGCGGCGTTTGTGTAGGAATTGATAATGAGCTGGATTTCAGCTTTAAGCGGGTTAACCATGGCTGCATCAAAGAATTGGGTCCTGCCCAATCAAAAATGAACAGGACCCACAGACTGATGTGACTTAATGTAGATTCTAATCAGCCGGTTTTTTCAAAAGCATCCTTACTGGCGCCACAGACAGGACATATCCAGTCATCTGGTATCTCGTCAAAGGAAGTGCCAGGGGATATATCGCTGTCTGGATCTCCTTCCTCCGGATCGTAAACATATCCGCATACAGTACATACGTATTCGTCCACAGGTTCTCTTCCTTTCGGGTCGTCAGACTTTCTGGCTGTAGGTGCTGCGGAGGGAGTCTTTCCTTGTTTGACCTGATGGTAATAAGCATAGGTCATCGGCTCCCCTTCTGTCAGAACTTCTCCCTCAGTAATTCTGCATAGAAATACTGTGTGGGTGTGAGCGTCCATCTGTTCAACAATTGGCCCCTTAAAATAAGCAAGCGTGTGTTCAGTTACGTAGGGGAGTCCATCAGAGCTTAATTCGTATTCTACTTCCTTGAACTTTTCCAAATCACGGCCGCTGTTAAACCCAAACTTGCCGATCAGGAAAAGAGGTGTATCCTTTTCGAGTACCGATATGGAAGCAAGCCCGCTTTGCGATATGAATTGATGGGTGAGATTATCCTTGTTTATACTCAGTGCTACAGTTACAGGATCGTTGGACACCTGCATTACCGCATTTGCAGTCTGCCCATTGAGCTGACTGTTCCATTTTGAAGAAACAATATACAGACCGTAACTGATATTGTACAGCGCCTTTGGATTCATGGGTCACCTCACAGCAAACTTGAGAACAATCCAGCATAGTTCGCATATCACTGAGCATGAAAAATGTTCTCAGTAGTTCTCGCAGAACTCCTCAAAAAAGGACTTCGGATGCACACAGGCAGGACATTCTTCTGGAGGTTCAGTTCCTGTGTGAATGTATCCACAATTTCTACAGTGCCAGCGAATGGGCTCCTCGCGGGTGAATACTGTTCCCTCTACTACCCGTTTCAATAGAGCACGATAACGTTTTTCGTGCTCTTCTTCCACTTCAGCAACTTCCTCGAAAAATTCTGCTATTTCCTCAAAACCTTCCTCGTGGGCCTGCTCGGCAAACTGCTTATACATTGAAGTCCATTCATAGTTTTCTCCCTCTGCAGCCATCTCCAGGTTTTTCTCTGTGTCTCCCAATTCGTCGAGGTAGCGGTAAGCACGCTTGGCATGCTCCTTCTCATCACTGGCCGTTTCCTCGAAGATGCCTGATATCTGCTGGAAACCATCTTTACGGGCCTGCTTGGCGAAAAATTCATATTTGTTGCGAGCTTGTGATTCTCCGGCAAAGGCTGCCCAGAGATTCTTTTCTGTTTTTGTGCCTTTCAAATCCATAGGTTATCGAGCCACCTTTCCAAAAATCAGTTTAATTCTATACGGTGTTCATTCTGCCATAAGCCATGCAGGTTGCAGTAGCTCAGAGCCATAAGGGTGCCGCTTTTCTCGATAGAGACCCTGGTGGTCAGTGAAGGGCTGGATACAACAGCATCATTGTCAGCAGATGAAGGGGATGAAAATTGGAAGCTGTCAATTTCCACCGGGAATGCGCCTTCATCAGCCAGGAAGAAAAGCTTTATCCACGGAATGTAATGCTCTGTTGTGTTGGGATGTTGAATCTCCTGGCCTACTGCGACCCTTACCTCAAATATGTCGTCGGTGTTTTTTTGATCCAGAACTTCAATGGAAGGGACATGCTTTTCGGTTTTCCAATTATCACTTTTAATAGTTTCAGATAGTTCTGAAATATTGAATCCTCCTTCCAGTAAGCTCGTCATGCGAGCTCTGTGTCCTAGGTTGTGACAGACTTTTTTCTTTATTCTTGTGTTCTTGAATGTTGTTGAGCAGCTAGTCCTCACCCGTATAAGATAAGAGAGGACTTTATTATGTAATATTCGCCAAATGATTCTGCTGCTCCTTCTTTTGCTGCAGTATGTAACATTAGAGTAAAAAAGTAAGGTTACCGCACAAGATGCTTGCGTTTGGGGAAAATGGGGATTGCGGTTGAGACGAGAAAGCGTAAATAAGGCAGATAAGATCAGGCTTGACATTTGCGCGATTTTCTTTTTTATCATACATTACCATCGACCGTAAGCTAACATCGGTCTATAACCTGAGAGGATATTGGATGAAAAGGAGGGAAGGGCCTATTCTCACCTTGCTTTTTGATGTGACGTTGTCAATGGTCACGGTTTTCCTGCTCTATATGTTTGGTGTAGCGTTTTTTGGGTTGTATAACAGATCGAAGTTTGTTCAAGTTGAACCACAAAACCGCTTTTGTATTGTAATTCCCGCTCACAACGAGGAAGCGGTGATCGGACAGTTGCTTGATAACTTACAACTCCTTGATTATCCTCAGCAGATGTATGATGTTTTCGTTGTGGCTGACAACTGTTCGGACGGCACAGCTGAAGTGGCTTCACAACGGGAGAGCGTCAAAGTGCTGGAGCGTGATGATCTCTCCCAGAAAGGTAAAGGAGCTGCCCTCGGGTTTGCTTTTAACAAGCTGGGATTTACTGGCCACCAGGCTGATAACAATTATGATGCAGTCGCGGTTTTTGATGCAGACAACCTGGTTCAACCTAATTTTTTACAGGTAATGAACACCCGTCTCGCAAATGGAGAAGAACTGATTCAGTGTTTTCTGGATAGCAAGAATCCATCCGACACCTGGATCAGCAGTGCATACAGCATCATGTTCTGGTTGAACAGTCGCTTCCTTCTGCTTTCACGCTACAACCTCAGTCTTTGTGCGTTTTTCATGGGAACTGGGATGTGCATCTCATCTACCGTTTTGAAAGATGTGGGATGGAACACCAAGACCTTAACTGAAGACTTGGAGTATTCCATGCAGGCATTGTTATCCGGTTATCGTACCACTTACACTCACCAAACCCGCGTGTATGACGAAAAACCGCTTACATTCAAAGCCTCATGCCGACAGAGACTCCGCTGGGCCCGTGGGCAGGTGGATGTGTTCTTAAGATACGGGAGAAAAATACTGCGAACAGGTTTTCATCGCGCATCTCCCATGGTCTTTGAAGCCGGGGTGCGGCTTTTTCAAATCTTAGTTCTGGTTGCTGCCCCCCTGATTATGTGGATGCACGGAATTCTGGGGATAGATGGCGCAGTTATGGCTCTGTTGTCAGATGTCCCGTACTTGAGCCTGTTTATGGCCTATTTCCCCTACTGGTTTATTGGGATGACATTTGTGCTTGATGGACATCCTGTAGGGGCCTTAAAATATGCGATGTTTTACCCAGTATTTGCACTCAGTTGGTTGGTTCTTCTGGCAGCGGGCTTGATGACTGTCAACAGAAAAGAATGGATGCCGACTGAACACACCCGGGCACTGTCAATATCGGATGTGGCCAGCGAAAGTATGAACTTCCGCTATGCCTATGAGCACCGTCAGAAGCGGTGCCTCAAAGAAGTCCACTCTAAGGCGGTTTACTTGTCAAATGGGCATCTGCCCGATTAAACTTTACTTTTGTTCTGATGGTGTCTTTCATGATTGTAGGACAGTGGGTCTGGTGGCAGGGTAAACTTCATTTATGTAGAAGGTATGTTTACCGGGTTTAAAACGAGAGCCCATATGTTTACTCAGTGTTCTGGTTTGTGGCTGAAAGAAGGGAGTGGACGTTTTGCGAATAGGTTTAGGACGTTTCTCGCATGAGACCTGCACTTTTTCTCCAGAGACGACCACCATTGAAAAGTTGGAACCTGGAGCAGTGCGAGAGCAGTCTATATTGAAAAACAACCGAGGGAAGCCCAGTTATATTAACGGTTTTATGCAGGTTGCAAAAGACAACGATGCTGAATTAGTGCCTACTGTTTCGGTGGGTATGGCCCCTGGCCCCTACACCAGCTGGATGGACAAGGAGTGTTTTGACAAATACTCCGATGAAATAGCTGAAGGATTGAAGGACGCTGGAGAATTGGATGGAGTGCTGTTATCTTTACATGGAGCCATGGCGGTGCGCGAGGTTCCCCGTCCCGAAGCAGAGATTGTTCGGAGAGTCAAGGATGCTGTGGGAGATATCCCGGTAATGGTGACATTGGATTTACATGCCAATGAGGATGAGCATCTGACAGACGCTGCGGATGCTGTGTTTGTGATCAAGACTTATCCACACCTCGATTCGAAAGAGATCGGAGAGACAGCTGCTGAGTGCCTTATTGATACTATCCGGGGAGACTTTGTCCCTACAACTGCACTCAAAAAATCGGGGATCGCATCGGCCAGTATTTTTCAGGCTTCTGATTATCATCCGATGAGAACTCTTTATGATCGCTGCCGACAATGGGAACGGCAGTCTGATGTATACTGCGTTTCAGTGGCACCAGGCTATGCATATTCAGATGTTGTGGATATAGGTATGTCGGTTATTGCTGTGACCAATGATAATCAGTTTTTGGCCCAGCGGATAGTTGAAGACCTCGCTTCTCTGGCGTGGAGTATTAAAGAGGATTTCAATCGTACCCTACCAAAACCACGAGAAGGAGTAGCTGAGGTTCTTCGTCTGATTGAAAAAGGGGAATCTCCTGTAGTCATAGCCGATGGCGCTGACCGTACTGGAGACAGCACTCATATACTTCATGAGCTTTTACAGCAGGGAGCGAGAAACTTTGCCCTGCCTGGCTTGTCAGATCCAGAGGTGGCCGAATGGCTAAAGAAAAACGCAGACATTGGTGATACGGTAACGATTGAAGCTGGCGGTTGGGCCAGTGAATATTCGGGAGAGCCGGTACAGCTTACCGGAGAAGTAGAGTTCATGGGATGTCCGAAGTATAAGTTGGTTGGCCCAATGGGTAAAGGTAGAGAAGTTCAGGATGGTTTTGTGGTTCGTCTCAACCTGGGAGATAACCGGCATGTGGTAGTCTCTCAGCGCATGCGAGGCTCCAATGACAGTGCCGGACTCACTTCGGTGGGAGTGGACATTGAGGGACTCGATATTATTGTTTTGAAAGATCGTGTTCACCACCGTGCCTTTTGGGACGAGGTAGCAGAGGTTGATTTTCCCGTAGATGCTCCAGGATTGGGTCCGGCTGATCTGACCACCTTGGAGTATGAAAATGTTCCACCTGATGTGTATCCTATTGGCGATGAATGGCAGGATAAGGAGTAGAGAAACCTGAGTGAGCCACATGGGCATCATGTGGCTCACTCAACTCTGAGTCTACTCAACTGGATGAACCAGTTCTCTTTTGTACCCCACTACAACCTTGAGGTATCCCTTGAGGTTATCATCAGTTTCAGTATCCCCGGTGTCAACCAACAGGGGCGAACGCTCGAGAGCACTTATTTTGCTGCGGGCTGCTATTACATGGATGTTATCTTTACCTACATTTTGTATTACATCTGCACTTATCTGTTGATTTCCTCGACCAAAAATGTACCCCTGCCCACCGATTGGAGTTACAACGATAGATGCCGGATTGTCCCGGGTAATTTCCACAAGATCATTTTCGCTGACATCCTGCGCTACCAGCTTGCGGTTGCAGATGACATCCACACCCAACAGGGTGTAGTCAATCTCCATCTGCTGCATTATTGTGCGGGTGGTGGTACCTGGACCAATTATATAGTAGCGGTCACTCTCCATGAGGTCGATAACGTGTGCGGCTATCGCCTCCAGCGCATTGCTGTGATCAGCTGTGCTGCCTGCCTTCATGCCCTGTATCAAATTATCCTCGTAAGGCACCTGCAGATAGCCGTAAAGCTGCGCAGAAACCCGACCACGGCGAAATGCCTCCTCATCTATGTCCATGACCTCTACTTCGCGGAGCTGGTCGATGTCTCCGTTCATGTAAAGCGCCGCCAGCCTGCCTCCCGTTTCTGGTTGCGTGGAAAACACTCCGGAATGCATCTTGACGCCGGTAGGTATACCGATTACAGGCAGACTGGTGTTGACAGCCTCGTAAATATTACGAGCAGTTCCATCGCCTCCGGCAAACAAGAGTAAGTCAACCTCTTTTTTGAGCATCAATTCGGCTGAACGTTTTGTGTCTTCTGCGGTGGTTTTGTCTGAATCGATTTGGAGCAGGATTTCAGGGGCGAAACCTGCTTCAATGGCTTCATCCCGTCCCATGGGTGAGCTGGGTGTTACAATTTGAATATCATCTACATGGGTACTAAGGGTCTCTAGTGCGCGCACCGCCCGGTCAGGAGATTCTGGAACAGCTCCCATCTGACGGGCCTTTTGCACAGCTTTTATCCCATCAGTTCCCTTTAATCCAACCCGACCTCCCATGCCTGCAATGGGATTAACAATTAAGCCCAGTTTTTTAACCATAGTGTAGACACTCCATCTAGTTTGGTTTTGTTTCTCATCTGAGTTTGTGCACCCAATTTACTGCACTCAAAACAACCAGCAGTGCCAGAGGCAATCCTCTTTTTAAAGAGGAAGGATGCATGGTTTCTCCCTTACGGTGTGCTCCCTGGCCGCGGTAAATTCCGACGGTAATTGCCGGAATGCCCCGACTCAGTGGGACGTTGGCATCCGTGCTGGCAGTGTGGGTGTTCATGGGAAGCCCCAGGTATCTGCCAGCCTCCTGAGCCAGGTTTACCAGCGGATGGTCATCTTGTATGCTGCCTACCGGGCGATCTCCAACCACGGTGATGTCACCCTCGCATCCTGTTTCCTGAACCTGCCTGGATATAATTTTCCGAACCCTGCCTTCAAGGCGTTTCAGGCTGTCGGGTTCTACGGAGCGCATGTCAATGAGCATGCTGGCAGTTTCTGCAATTGTGTTTACTGATGTACCTCCCTCGACAACTCCGACGTTGAAAGTGGTGCGGGGACTTTTGGGGACTTCTATTTGCGATATGTGATCGATGATGCTTCCCATTGTATGTATGGCGCTTGTGCAGCCAAAATCTTTCCAGCTGTGTCCTCCTGCTGCTTCAAGGGAGACTTCCAAACGGCGGCTCCCAACTGCAGCATTAATCACTCCACCCATTCGACCGTCTAGTATACACATCGCCTGGAGATCAACATCATTGCGTTGGGCATAGTTATCCAAAAAGGCCTTGATACCTTCAAGATCGCCGAGGCCCTCTTCACATGAATTGGCCAAAAATATAACATCAAACGGTGGGGTGTAGCCGAATTCATTCCATGCCGCCATCAGGTGCAGCATCCCACCGACGGATGTTGAGTTATCGCCTATTCCCGGTGCCGTGAGGGTGTCGTTTTCTTTTTTCACGGATATTTCAGTGTCAGGTGGAAACACAGTATCTATATGAGCGCTCACGGCTATTTTCGCTTCACTGCACTTGCCCTCGTACCTGCCAATCACATTGTTGTGCTCATCGACATGAGCCTGTACATCTGCCAGGTTCGACATCATCTTCTTTACAAGTTGGGCGCGCTGTCCCTCATGAAAGCTCGGAGCAGGCACCTCACAGATTTTAATGATGGTTTCTACTGCATCCTCAAGCGTATTGTGCAGGTGCTCTATCATCTGAGAAGTTTGGCGGTGGTTGGCCAGGTCCCTTATGCACTGCTGCAAACTCGTCTGATTCATTTTTTTTCCTCCCAGCTGTAGTACTCCAACATAAATACTCCCACAGTCTATTTTATTTCAATGTACTTCTATGCGAACCCTTTTTTGACGCATTGATCAGCCTTTCAGAGTGGAACAGATAGAGTTTAGATTATCACAGTATTCACCAGGCCAGGACTTCAGATGAACAGTCCCCCGTTAACAGAGTCAGTGAAAAACTGGGGGAGAGTGGATTGTTGTCCCACTTGATGCAGGGATAAAAGAGTCAGTGGCAAAAATGTAAAGTATCAGCGAAAATTAATGAGAGTTGAAGAGGGAGGTATGCAATTGCAAAATATTTTACAGCGGGCCCTAGAAAAAGCAGAGGTTGATTACTGTGAAATTCGGCTGGAGGATTCTGAGCGAGTCAACGTCGTTTTTCGCGGACAGGGTCTAGAAGATGTCACCCAAAAAATTCAGTATGGAGGTAATGTCCGTGCTCTTCACAAGGGAGCATGGGGGTTTGCCAGCTTCAATGATCTGCAACAACTGGATGATGCGGTAGGTAAAGCCTGCAAACAGGCGCAAATTGCCGGCAGTCGTCTGGGAGGCGAAAGCACACTTGCGCCGGTGCCAGTGGTGCAGGATGAATTTTCTCCGGATCTTTTGTTGAATCCAAGGGCAATTAGTTTACAGGAGAAGATCCGAATTTTAAACCGATACAACGATCTCATTTTGAACTACCATGATCGCATCACATCAGCAAGCATTCGCTACAAGGAGCAGTTTACCAATTTGAAGTTCGCCAACACTGAGGGAACTTATATTGCCCAGGATAAGCTGGATATTGGATCCAGTTTTTCGGCTCAGGCTCGAGGAGATAAAATTACCGTCAGTCATGGAATTGGACGAGGTTCCTCACGGGGTTTTGACTGCATCTTGGGTATGGAGGAGGACCTAAAAGAGGCATGTCAGATTACTGTAGATCTTCTTGATGCTCCTCAGGTTGCAGCTGGTCAGTATCCGGTGATCTGTGATCCTGCGCTGGCAGGACTGTTTGTCCATGAAGCTTTTGGCCATCTGAGTGAAGGAGACAATGTGTACAAAAACCCCGATCTGGCTGAAACAATGAAGCTGGGACGTCGTTTGGGGCGGGATATCCTTACCATTTATGATAGCGGCGAGTATTTTGATGACCGCGGTGCCTTAAAGTATGATGATGAGGGAGTGAAAACTGAACGGGCCAACCTCATTGAAGAAGGAGTTCTGGTCGGCCGCCTCCACACTCGTGAGACAGCGGGGTTGATGGGTGAAGAGCCCACCGGAAGTGCTCGCGCAATCAACTACACGCATCCGCCAATATGTCGTATGAGAAACACCAGCATTGAGCCGGGAGACAGCAGTTTTGACGACATGATAAGAGATATCGATCTGGGCGTATATGCAGTAGGCAGCGGCGGTGGTCAAACAAATGGTGAAATGTTCACATTTAATGCCGGGTACGGCTACATGATTCGTGATGGTGAACTGGCCGAGCTGGTGCGTGATGTCAAGTTAATGGGTAATGTATTTACCACGCTTTCCAATATCGATATGGTTGGGGATGATCCCGAGAGCCGCAACAGTGCAGGAGGCTGCGGTAAGGGTGGTCAATCTCCACTACCTACCAGCGGCATCTGTCCACACATACGTATTCAAGATGTTATCATGGGGGGTGCGGAACAGTGAAGATATTTGAAGACCTCCCGGAGGGGATCCAGGCAGAACTGCATACTTCAGAGACGGAAACCTCCAGAGTAAGCTTTTCCAACAGTGAACTGGAGCTGGTTTCCGATTCAGTTCATAAAGATATGACGCTCCGGGCTCTGGGAGAGGGTAAAATAAGTTCTGCTCAAAGCAGTCAACCCGGCAGTGAGGACAAAATGCTGCAGAGAGCGTTTTCTGCTATACAGTATGGCAGTCGTGCTGATTATGATTTTCCCGCAGATGCAGATGTGCCGGAGATGGAGCTGGTTGATGATAAGGTAAGAAGCATTTCCATTGACAAGATGCTGGAGATAGCTGACGACCTCAACTCAACCCTGGTTGAGTATAACTCGCGCTTGAAAGTGAGAGCTATTGTAGGGCGAAATTTCACCCGCACACATTTGGCCAACAGTAATGGGTTCGAAGGAGAGTACGAGAAGACGTCCTGGCAGGTGGCGCTGGGAGGACGGCTTATTGATGGCGATGATATGCTGTCAATCTATGAACGTTCAGTGGCATCTGAATTTTCTGATGATTATGAGGATTTGAAACAGGAAGTCATGGACCGGTTTGACAAGGCCAGCACGATAGTTCCAGCTGAATCGGGAACCTATCCGGTTATTTTTGCCCCTTCTCAGGTCAACTTTCTTATACGGCCACTGGCAGCCTGCCTAAGCGGAAATATGGTGGCTAAAGGAGTATCGCCCTGGAAGGACAAGTTGGGGGAGAAGCTGCTTGATTACCGCGTGACACTCA
>CAZRFK010000023.1:0-24970 GCA_964599275.1 uncultured Clostridia bacterium | reverse complement strand
CTGCTGGCGAAATTGAAATTGGTCCCAGAGCAATAGAACGCTGAGATCCACGCGTTTGCACACCAATGCCGGGAACTAAACTCACTGCCAATAGAAACAGCGCAACAACCAGAAAAATTCTGGCATGACGTCGGAAAAACCAGTAATCTATCCGGGACATCAACAGCAAAATAGCTATTCCTGCAAGAGCCCATATTCCCTGACGTTTGAGGTAAAACAAACTATCTCCAAATCTGACCAAAGCTGAATAACTGCTTGAACTTGCAACCATAACAACTCCGAAACCAACCATTGCAAGTGTTGTAACCAATAATATGAAATCAGGAGCCTGTTTGCTGCGCGGCTTCGGAACTCCACGGTTTGTTGATTCTCTCATGCTCCCATCCCCCGTAATCCCATAATAGCCAATCCGGCGCAGATCAACTGAAAAATCCACATCCCCAGCACCACAACGACTTCTGAATATCCCAAAAGCTCGAAGTGATGATGAATTGGACTCATCCGGAAAAGACGACGACCTCCCGTCACTCGGAAATAGACTACCTGAATAATCACAGAGAGGGTCTCTATCACAAATAAGCCTCCCGCAACAATCAACAAAAGATCCGCTTCAGTGATGATCGCAAGACCTGCAAGTGCTCCTCCCAGCGCCAGGGAACCGGTATCCCCCATAAATATGCGGGCGGGATGGAAGTTATACCACAAAAACCCAATACAGACTCCCAGTAGGGCCACAGCAAATAGAGCTACCCCCAATTGTGTTCTCGCCAGGGCTACTACGGCAAATACTAAACTAGAAATCGCTACCGCACCGGAAGCCAGTCCATCCAGACCGTCAGTGATGTTAACTGCATTGGTTGTACCGGTGAAAAGAACAGCTGAAAAAACAGGATAAACTATGCCCAGATCCCAGCGATGACCCCACCACGGCAAAACCACATCAGTGCCCCTATTGAGAGCAAACGCTGCAACCCAGCCGAATGCAGCTCCCAACAATATTTGACCTACCAATTTACTGCGCCCTCTAAGTCCCAGAGGGCGATCCAGTGAGACCTTTAGAAAGTCATCAGCAAACCCCACAAGGGCTGCTCCAGAGGTCACTGTCAGGAGAACCCAAATTTCCGGCTGCCTGGGTAAAGCCAGAGGAGTAACAGCAGCCAGAGCTAAAATTAAAGCAACCCCCCCCATTGTTGGAGTACCCTCCTTCATGCTGTGACGCTCAGGACCGTCCTCTCTAATGCGCTGCCCGAAATTCATGCGCCTTAAAAGCGGCAGCAGGATCCAAAGAAACGACAATACCATAGACACACTCAGCACAAACACAGCCGGTATAATCCATGGTTCATCCAAATTGGAGGTGACAGGCATAATTAAATGGTGTTCTCCTCACCTTCTGTTGTGTATCCCCCAAACAGTTCTCCCAGAAGCTGTACACATCGTTCAAGTCTGCGTCCCCTGGAAGCCTTCACCAGGACTGAATCCGATGAGCGTACAATCCGGGGCAGCTGGGCCATAAGTTCATCAACTTCCTCGAAATGTTCGGTTTTCGCCTGATCGAAACCGCTCTTTTCAGCACTATGTGAAATTTGCTCCGCCAAACTTCCAACAGTGACCAGAAAATCAGGGTCTACCTCCGCCACATATCGGCCCACCTCATGATGTCCTGATTCCTCTATAGGGCCCAGTTCCAGCATATCTCCCAGAACAGCTATCCTGCGTCCACAAACCTGACTTTTCATAAGTGCTCGAAGAGCAGCCTTGCATGAGGTGGGACTGCTGTTGTATGCATCGTTTAAAATCAACAGACCATCTTTACACTCCATCCATTCACTTCTCATGCCAGTAAGATTTGCCTCATTCAGTCCAAGAGCAATATCATCAGGTTCGATGTCGTAGATCATTCCCACACAGACAGCAGCCAGTGCGTTCATAACGTGATGTTCGCCCGCAACTGGTAGTGTGACAGCAAATTCACCTCTGTTTTTCATCTGCAATGTGAAGCTTGCTCGAGCCATTTTATCCAATGTTATATTTCTGGCTGTCACTTGAGGAAAGTGATCAGCACAGCATTCCAGGCCAGAGTTACCATCAGCACAGTGATAAAACATCTTCTGAGCTGTGGTCTGCTGAGCTATCCACCGCCCCCACCTGTCCTGGCCGTTAATTACGGCCCATTCGTCATCAGATAAAAATTCGAATAATTCCGCCTTGCCTGCTGCTATCTCCTGTAGCGAGCCAAAAAACTCCATGTGTGATTCTGCTATATTAGTCAGTACTCCTACCTGTGGTCTAGTCAATTTTGCCAGATACGAAAGATCACCGGGTTTACGCATGGCCACTTCCAAAACAGCGGTACTGTGATGGTCTCGCATGCGGAATAGGGTAAGCGGTATGCCTATCTCAGTATTATAATTGCCACGACTTTTCAACACTGAATGCTCACTGCCCATAATAGAAGCTGTAAAATCTTTCGTCGTGGTCTTTCCCAGACTGCCAGTTATTGCAACGGTAGGAATGGAAAATTGCTTGGAATACCATTGAGCCGCTTTGCCCAACGCCAAAACAGGAGATTCATCAACCACCACTAACACCTTACCTTCTGGCAGTGTGCTTGAATCAAACTGTTGTGCCCATGATGAATTTACCAGAGCTGCTGATGCCCCACCGGAAAAGGCACTCTTTACATAACGATGTCCGTCAGTACGTTCTCCCTTGAGGGCCACAAACATATCACCATCTGTGACTTCACGACTGTCGCAGACAACCCCCCGGACTGGTACATCCAGACCGGCAGGAAAAAGTTCTGTATCCAGCTCCTGCGCCAATTCCACGGTGGAAAACAGCATTCCTGAAAGACTCATCTTCTCATCCTTCCACGACGTCTTCGCCGCTCCCGCAGAAAGAACCGGGCTTGCTGACGGTCATCGTAGTGCACTTTCTTTTCATTTGCAAATACCTGGTAGGTTTCATGTCCCTTGCCAGCCAAGACTACGACGTCACCCGGCTCGGCCACCTCGATGCATCTTCCGACGGCTTCTGAGCGGTCCGCACATGCCTCGCAGGTTTGCGGATCGTTCATCCCCTCGATAACGTCATCGATTATGGACTGTGGATCCTCACTCCGCGGGTTATCAGATGTAACCATCACAAAATCGGCTAGACGTTCAGCAATTTCTCCCATAACTGGCCTTTTACTGGTGTCCCGATTTCCCCCACAGCCGAACGCAACGATGACTCGATGATCGGCAATATCGGTGACTGTTTCCAGCAGATTTTCCAGTTCATCCGGGGTGTGAGCAAAGTCAACAACCACAATCACATCGTCATCAGGACGTGATACCACTTCAAAACGACCGGCAATGGGTTCAGCAGTCCCCAGTGAGGCGGAAATCTTCTCAGGCTTTAGTCCAGCTGCCCAAACGGCAGCGGCAGCGGCTGTCGCATTATACACGTTGAAACGTCCTGGCAGTGACATATCTACCTCAATAGTTTCATCCGGCATATGTAATAAGAAACGGGAGTGGTCTGGCTGCAGGTCCAATTCTGAAGCCCGGATATCCCCATCATTAATTCCGTAATAGATTATACTGCTGTTGGTCTTGTTGGCAATTACAGTGGATTTTGGATCATCCGCATTCAGAACGGCAGTGGCTTCAGTTTCGGCACCCTCGGAGGTCAACATGGTAAATAGTTTTGTTTTTGCGGCCAGGTAGTCTTCCATGCTCTGATGAAAATCCAGATGCTCCGGAGCAAGGTTGGTAAAAACTCCAATGTTGAAGGCGCTTCGCTCGACTCGGTGCAATTCCAGTGCGTGGGAAGATACCTCCATTACTGCAGATTCATCTCCAGAGTCGATCATTTGACGGAAGAATCGCTGTAAATCAGAGGACTGCGGAGTCGTTAGATCTGAATCAAACCTGCGACCTCCTATCACGTCTTCAACAGTCCCCACTAACCCAGTTGATACGCCGCTGTACTCAAGAATATGCCGAATCAAAGAAGAAGTGGTAGTTTTTCCACTGGTACCAGTGACTCCAAAAAGAAGTAATTCACCAGTAGGGTGACCAAACAACACGTCTGATGCAATGCCCATAGCCTCAAGACTATTTTGTACTACAATCTGAGGTACCTCATCATCCACCTCAACAACTTCCTCAACAATCAATGCTGAGGCTCCAGCGTCCACCGCATCAGCGGCATAAAAATGACCATCGGTATTCTCGCCGCGGATGCAGACAAAAACGTCGCCAGATTGTACCTGCTGTGAATGATATTGTATATCTGATATTTCAATGTTTTCGGTTCTACCGACTTGGCTGACATACAGGCCTTCTCTTTTCATTAATTCATTTTTCAGACAAATTAATTTCACTCCATAGGCGCGGCAAGAAAATGTTAGCCGCTACCTCCTTTCTTGTGCTGAACACGCGATTTTCTAGCTAGGAGCCTGGTTTTTCCAAATACAGATGGATGATTTCACCCTGTTCAACTTCTGAACCAGGGAGGGGTTTCTGATCAATAACTACACCTGTACCACTCACCTGAATCCGGAGTCCGTGACGATTCAATTCTTCTGCAGCCCTGCGAAGAGACTTGCCGGTTAAATCTGGAACCGCAACGTCCTCTCCCGTCAGTTGATCCTCATCCTTCTCTGTATACAAAATTACTGTTGAACCGGCACGTAATTCAACTCCTGCTGTTGGGAACTGCTGAAGAACTTCTTCTCCATCACCCACAGCATTGCCTTCAAATCCACTCTCTTTTAACATTTGTCTCGCCTGCTCAACTGATTCACCTGTTACATCAGGTACTGCAAAAGTGCGGGGGGTTTCCATATCTGTGGGCGGTCCTTCTGTAGGATCAGTAATTTCTTCTGGATGTTTAGGTTCAATTCCCAGGTGGCGTAAAACATCAGAAACTACCCGGCGAAATACTGGAGCGGCAACCAACCCCCCATGATACTGACCCTGTGGCTCATCCAGACTAACGTAACAAACCAGGGCAGGATCATCAGCGGGTGCAAAACCAGCAAAGGAGGCAATATGTCTGTCCCGGGAAACCGCACCTCCAACGGTTTTCTGGGCTGTTCCCGTCTTACCCCCGACTTCATACCCCGGAATCTGAGCTCTACTGCCGGTACCCTCGTCAACAGTCCTAACCATCAGCTCCCGGACAGTGTCGGAGGTATCCTGTGAAATTACCTGTCTTAGTACATTGGCTTCTACTTCACGAGTTTCTCCCGTTTCTCCATCTTCTATTTCGGTGACCAGACGCGGTTGTAATAAATACCCCTCATTTACGATGGCGGAAAGAGCAGTAATCATCTGGATAGGAGTAACCGAGAGCGTTTGCCCAAAGGACATCACAGCCAAATCAACTTCACGAGCATTTTCCTGATCCGGATATATAGCATTCGCCTCACCCGGTAGTTGAATTCCAGTAGTAGAATTTATTCCGAACCGGTTCAGATAGTCATAAAAACTGTCCATACCAACCCGCTGGCCGACCCGAACGAAAATGACATTGGCCGATTTCATGAATCCAGTGGCGAAATCAGTCTGCCCCAACCCCTGTCTGTTCCAATTATGAATTGTTGCTCCGGGAACTTTCACATAACCCGGGTCATAAAAGGAAGTAGCCGGTGAAACGCTATCGGTATCCAGGGCAGCTGCTGCAGTAATAGGTTTGAATACTGAACCAGGATGCTGCGTGTCACTTATAATCGGATTGCGCCAGGTATTCGGAGGAAATTCTGCCCACTGATTGGGCTCATAGTCAGGACTCGCAGCCATAGCTAACACATCACCAGTCTGTGGATCCATAATCAAAATATGTCCGCCTTTGGAACCAGTCTCCTGTACCGCATGTGCAAGTTCCCGCTCTGCAATATACTGAATAACTTCATCTATTGATAAATAGATACTGTCGCCCTGTATGGATGGAACATGATGATATACTGCCCTGGGTATCTCTCGTCCCTCGGCGTCAAATTCCATCACTATCTTCCCGGGTTCCCCACTAAGCACATCATCAAAACTACGCTCAATTCCCTCTAAACCTTGACTGTCAATACCCGAAAAACCAATCACATGAGACGCCAAGCTACCTTTGGGGTAAAAACGCTGCGACTCTTTGGTAAAATAAAGCCCCGACAGATCCAGTTCGCGCACTTTTTCTGCCTTTTCGGGGGGCAGTTTCCGACTCAGCCATACAAAAGAAGAAGACCGGGACAATTGATCTGCCAAATCAGTCTTATCCATCTCCAAGATCTTAGATAAGGCTGCAGAAGTACCCTCTATATCCATAATTTCTGTGGGTACTGCAAACAACGAATCCACATCAACACTTACGGCAAGGTCTCTTCCGGTCTGGTCAAGAATAAGACCTCGTTTGGGCTGGATTTCAATCTCTCTGGTTCGCGATTCCATGGCTTCCTCAGTCAGTTCAGCTCCCTGAACCAGCTGAATCCACCCCAACCTGAAAGTCAAAAGTACGAACAGAACTATAAAGATGGATAACACGTAAAGAATGCGACGGCGCAAGCTGACGGTTGGCTGACGCATGTAATTCAGCCTCCTTCTCTGCAGCTAAATGAATTGCTCTTTGTCACTGTCCAGCCCTGGCTGGAGTGTCTCCTCGAAGCCAGCGCAATAACCACCAGCCTAAATCCTGCAGGCCCGCTACCGCCCCCTGATGATCTGTGGAATCAAGGTTTAAAACCACCACTTCTGGTTCTTCATTTTTAGAAGATTCTGAATCTCCATCCTGCGTTCCAACCACTACTTGCTGTGGTGAATCTTCAAAAGCCACCTGAACTTCTTTTTCAACCGAAGATGGTTGCTCATCCTCCGGGGCTACCATGCCCAGTTCACTGGTGGCTATGGTCGAAACTCTCCGGGTGGAATCCATAGCTGCTATTTCAGAGCGCATACGGTCAATTTCCGCCCTGGCCTGTCTCAGCTGATCTTGAGCCTGACTGAGTTCATAAACCCTAGTAACAATTATGGCCCTACTGACTACCAGTGCCAGCATCATTAAAAGCAAAATACCCAGCGCCACCAATACTCTAGTTTTCATGGTTCCGCTTAATGTATTTGCACTACGTTCATTAGCAATCTGCTTGTCCCTTCCGGGAGCAGATGAGCGGCGAGATCTCATTCGCCGACTGTGATTATTCTGCCGGGTGGACTCCTCTTTCCCCTCGTCCGACCGCGGTGTTTTCGGTGGTTTTGCCAAGTCTCTTGCTGTCACTGCCATTTTACTCGCCCTCCTGTGGCAATAGAACCCCTAGTCCCAATCTAAACTGTATCATTGCTTTCTTCTTTGCATTCTAATCGCCTTATTGCCCGTAATTTGGCCGCAGATGCACGACGATTTTGCTCAATTTCTTTTTCAGTTGGTCGCATCAGTCCACCATTGAGTTTTTCAACCGTTGCACCATCACAGCGGCACACCGGAAAATCTGGCGGACAATGGCAAATCTGGGACAGTCGTCGAAACACCTTCTTTACACGACGGTCCTCAAGAGAATGAAAACTGATGACCACCATTCGCCCACCTGGATTCAACTCATGTATTATAGATTCAAGGGCTTTTTCAAACCCTTGCAGTTCATCGTTGACAGCTATTCGCAGGGCCTGAAAAGTACGACGGGCTGGATGACCTCCCCGTCTGCGGGCCGCTGCTGGAATAGCACTCTTTATCACTTCTACCAGTTCTCCACAGGTTTGGATTGTTTTTTTATTTCGGCGTCTTTTAATGAAACTGGCTATTCTACTTGCCCAACGTTCCTCGCCATATTTGCGTAAGACTGTAGCGATATCACGTTTGGACCAGCTGTTAACAATATCGGCAGCTGTCAGAGGATTATCTGGATTCATACGCATGTCCAGCGGCGCCTCAGGATATCTGTAACTGAAGCCTCTCTCCGGTGTATCCAGCTGGTAGGAACTCACACCGAGATCTAGAAGACACCCATCTAGCTCGTCCACTCCTTCGCAGCTTAAAATCCGGGGTAAATTTTTGAAGTCGCCCTGCACAAGTTTAATCCTTGGTTCAACATTTGACAATTCTTTTTCACTTACTCTCAGGGCTTCTGGATCTAAGTCCACTCCAACAAGCAGATCATTTTTACTCAATTGCTGTGCAATTGGCCGACCGTGTCCTGCCCCACCAACGGTTCCATCAACATATACTCCACCCCGCTCGGGGGCAAGCAAATTTATCACTTCGTTTTTCATTATTGGTACATGAAATTGCTTTTCCATCATAGTATAGAGCCCAGATCAGTGAGCTTCTCGGCAACCTCCTCATAACTCTGCTCGGCATCCTGCTGGAAGTCATCCCACTCAGAGCTGCTCCAGATTTCAATTCTGCTGCCCACACCAATAACTACTGCTTCTCGATCCAAATCAGCATAAGAACGGAGATTCGCGGGTATTAGGGTGCGGCCCTGTGAATCAGAAGAACAATCTGCTGCTCCTGAAAAGAAGAAACGGACAAACGATCGAGCATCCGAACGAGTGAAGGGCAATTCCTGTAGTTTTTCTGTTAGTGTCTCCCACTCTTCATGGGGATATACAAACAAGCACTTGTCTAACCCCTTAGTCATTACAAAGGAATCTCCAAGTGTATCACGAAGCTGGGCAGGAATAATTATCCGGCCCTTCTGATCAACACTGCGCTCAAATTCCCCCATAAACACTGGGACACACCCCCCTTTACTCGCCAGTCTGCTACAGTTCTCCACTTCTCACCACTACCCACCACTGTCTGTATTCTTTACTCCATGTCCAACTCCTGCCTGATGGGAAAATTTTTTTGGACAAGCATGAAATTATCCAAATTCGGTTATAAACACGCAGTGAGAGGTTATGTTTTTAGCGTCCCTGGAAGGGCAGGTAAAAAACTAAAGTACCCCTTCCGGCTTTACCTCTGCCAAAAGGGGCAATTAGCAAACCTGATTGTAGATTATTGTCAATGGGGGTTATTTAGACTTACTCAGTTTAGTTTCAGTGAGACTGCCACACGAAGGACAGACAAAAATCTCTTCTGCCAGAATGCTTTCACCCCATTCGGCGTCTTCATCTGAATTAATTTCCTGCAGACTTAGTCCCTGAATTCCGCACCTCAAGCACAGATATTCAAATGCAACCGCGGGCAAACCCATAAATTAGATTTTATCCTCCCTAACAAGTTTTAGCCAAACCTCCACTGTTCAGTTTCTTCATGGGGCTACCCCTACAGTGTATGAGCGACAGTTTCCAATCCGCCCCCTTTCTGCACCATATCTTTCAATATTTGAAATATATTCTGTGTGGCAGCATCTCATCACAGGAGAAAATAAGTGGGGGCTTGTGGTGAGGAACACTCCCTACCACCATTCAAGAAGTATACAACGGGCCTTGTACACTGCCTCACGGAAAGAAATCTCGGATAGATCAATCCAGGTTATATCATCATCTTTACGTAACCACGTCAGCTGCCTCTTCGCGAAATTTCGAGTATTCTGTTTTATAAGCTCACGGCATTCATCAGGGTCGAGCTCTCCCTGCAGATAGGAAAGAACTTCACTGTAACCAAGTGCCTGCACTGCAGTTTCACTCAATTCACCGTATTCATTCAGCAGATTTTCAACCTCATGAACCAGTCCTCCCCTGAACATCTCATCCACCCGGTCATCTATCCGCTGGTAAAGAAGATCTCGCTGCAGCCATAGGCCGATTTTCAGAGCATCGTATACCGGGCAGTCAGGAGTCTGTCTATGCCACCTGGACATAGGTTTATCGGTCAGTTCATAAACCTCTAAAGCCCGAATGACTCTTTTGAGATCATTGGGATGGATTTCTTCGGCTCTCTGTGGGTCAATTTCAATCAAATCCCTGTGCAGCGACTGCCGACCCTTCGTTTTGGCTTTTTGGCGCAGTTTTTGTCGGAGTTCCGGATCTCTAGGTATTTCTGCCAGTGGGAAATCATACAGCAGCACTCTTATGTAAAGCGAGGTTCCTCCCACAATTATCGGTAAAAGCTGTCTCTCCCAAATGTCCTGAACCGCTGTGCGGGCCAGTTTTTTGAACTTACCGGCACTGAACCTTTGTGTGGGCTCTAAAACATCGATGAGGTGATGCTGAACTCGTTCAATCTGCTCAGAGGTAGGTTTGGCAGTACCGATATCCATATCCCGGTACACCTGCATTGAATCGGCCGAGACAATCTCCCCCCCGAAACATTCGGCCAGCTCAATCCCCAGCGAGGTTTTACCAACCGCCGTTGGTCCCATAACAGCAACCATACGTGGTTTATCATTACCTGATGCTTCACAGTCTATTGTCAAATGATTCACTGATTCCACCTCAGATATAAATCATCAAGTACGTCCAAACATCTTTGCCAAAGATTTGTGGGTCATGACTACAACTGTAGGCCGTCCGTGCGGACAAGTCTGCGGGCGTTTCAGCTGATCCAGCTCTGCAAACAGGTGTTGTATTTCTTCCTGCGAAAGAACATCTCCGGCCCTTACTGCAGCATGACAGGAAGCAGTAGCCGCTGCAACTATTTCTCCAGGAGATAGTTTCTCCCCCTGCTGCATAGCATCAAGTACTTCATCCAACTTCCCAGGAGAAACTGGCTCTTCCCCATAGGCTGGAACTGCTGTCACTATCAGGCGATCATCACCTTCTTTTTCCACCTCAAAACCAATCTGCTTCAAGGGTTTCTGGTGCTGCTCATACAGGCGCATCTCCTCGGGGTCTGCCCGATAGACATATGGGGTCAAAAGCTGCTGACTGATCGGACGACCCTTCTGCATTTTGGCCAGGGCCTGCTCATAGTATAACCGTTCACAGGCTGCATGCTGATCAACCAGATACAAACCTTCAGGACCTTCAGCAAGCAAATAAGTTTTTGCGACCTGTCCGAGTGGACGTAGATGTTCAAATACAATATCTTCAGGGCTGGTGTCCTGATCATCTCCTTGCAAAAAATATCTCCTCTGACCTTCAGCTACCAACTCCGCCGACCCCACTGCATGCGCCTGAATCTGTTTCTCACTCCCGCCAACTTCATCTTCAGAATCGGGCAAACCTGATTCCTCCTCGTCCTTTTGCAGTTCCCAGCGGGGTACAGGAAGTGCCATGAGCGCCTGTCTTACCTCATTGTATAGTTTCCCGGTTACCTCTCTCACATTATCAATTCTGACCTCTTTTTTGGCTGGATGGACATTAACATCGACACGTGCCGGCTGAAGCTTAATAACTGCTATGCAAAAAGGAAATCTCCGTTCCTCCAGAAAGCCACGATAACAGTTTTCAACTACTGCCCTTAACCCATCGTGTTCGATGACCCGTCCGTTAACAATAAAATACTGTCGGTCCCGTCTAGACCGGGCCAGAGCCGGAGAACCGGCAAAACCAAAAATCATGCTTTCAGGTTCACCAAAGGCCATCATTTCCTCAATTGCATCCGCTCCAAATATCTCAGCAGCAGTTTTGTGCAGCTCAGCACTTCCGCTGCTGAATAATGCCTCGCTGCCGTCACGCATCAAGCGGAAAGCCACTTGAGGGTTGGCCAGAGCTATCCCCCTGACCACATCGAGAATATGAGACATCTCGGTGGCAGAACGTTTCAGCTGTTTGCGCCGGACAGGGGCGTTGTAAAAAAGATTGCGTACCCGCACCCTGGTGCCTTCAGGTCCCCCCCAGGGACGGAGTTCTCCCTCCTCTCCCCCTCTTACCCGCAGTGAGGAACCAACGTCAGCCCCTGCATGTCTCGAACATACTTCCATGTCTGATACTGATGCTATACTGGCTAGGGCTTCACCACGAAAACCCAGAGTAGCTATATCGTTGAGCTGCCCGGGCTCGAAAATCTTGCTGGTAGCATGCGGCTGCACCGCCGCTTTCAAATCTTCACTGAGAATTCCCTTTCCATCATCCAGTACAGTTATGCTCTCTTTCCCGCCATCTTCGACAGAAATGCTGATTGAATCCGCGCCTGCATCAAGAGAATTCTCAATCAATTCCTTAACCACCGAGGCAGGTCTTTCCACAATTTCACCTGCGGCAATTCTGTTAATCAGATGTTGAGGTAGTTTCCGGATTCTCTGTCCTTCATCGTCCAACCGATCATCACCTGTCATCTTCCCCACCTCCCTGGTCCTCCATGGGCTCAAAAAGCGCTGCCTGCTGCAGGTTTTTTTCCCTCACCCGGGTAAATGAGTTTTCGCAATCACTTGCAGCATCAGATTCTTCCGCGTCCGACTGCATCCCTTCACCCAGCCCCAGAGAGATTTCCGATGACTCCTCAAGCTGCGGCAAAAGGCCCCTGGCTCGAGAAATCACCCTTTCAGGCACACCTGCAAGACCCGCCACATAAATGCCGTAACTCTGATCAGTCGGTCCCGGAACTACTTTGCGCAAAAACACAATGTCGTCTCCCTCCTTCTGCACTGCTACCGAATAGTTCACAACCCCCTGACAGATATCTGCCAGCTGGGTCAGCTCATGGTAGTGAGTGGCGAAAAGGGTTCGACATCCCAGTCTGGGTGATTGACGTATATACTCACAGGTAGACCAGGCTATGCTGATTCCATCATAGGTACTGGTTCCTCTCCCCACCTCATCCAAAACCACCAGACTCCTGGGTGTGGCGTTATTGAGAATATTGGCTACTTCCATCATTTCCATCATAAAAGTACTTCGTCCCCGAGTAAGATCATCCGCTGCTCCAATGCGGGTAAAAATCTGATCTACCAGGCCAATACGCGCCCGATCTGCCGGCACAAATGATCCCATCTGAGCCATAATAACAATCAACGCTACCTGGCGCAGATAAGTGGATTTACCGGACATATTGGGTCCGGTGATAATCAATAGCGACTCCCTGGAGCAATCAAGATAGGCATCGTTAGGCACAAAAGGCTCGTCCAGGGAGGAGTTTTCCAGCATCGGATGGCGTCCCTGGCTTATTTCAATTACCAGTTCGTCATCAACTCTGGGTCGGCAGTAATTGTTACGGGATGCAACATGAGCCAGACTATAAAGGAGGTCAGCCCAGCCAATGACCTCAGCAGTTGACTGAATACGATTAACCTGCTGTGCTACCCAATCGCGCAGCCTGACAAAAACCTGATATTCCAATTCCCCGAGACGTTCCTCAGCTCCCAAAATAGCGGCTTCCTTTTCTTTCAGTTCTGAGGTTATGTACCGCTCTGAATTGACTAGAGTCTGTTTCCGTTCGTAATTTTCGGGGACTTTGTCCTTGTGAGCATTGGTCACTTCAATGTAGTAGCCGAAAACTTTATTCTGCCCCACCTTTAACGATCCGATCCCCGTTCTCTCCCGCTCCCGTTTTTGCAGGTCCTCCATCCACTGCTTTCCTTCTTCTGCAGCATTTCTTATGGTGTCAATCTCCTCATCGTAACCTTTGCGTATGAGACCGCCTTCCCGGAGGGTAACCGGAGGCTCATCAACCAGAGCACTATCCAGCTCGTTCTGCACATCTTCCAGAACATCCAGAGAATCAGCCAGTTCCATCCACAGACCAGCGGAATACTGAACAAGTTCATCCAGGACATCGCTGAAATTCGGTATTTTGCCCAGTGATTTCCCCAGAGCTACCAGATCTCGGGCATTAGCAGAGCCGTAAGCTACCCGTCCTGCCAGGCGTTCCAGGTCTGCGATATTGCTCAGAGAATTTGCCAGAGTATCCCGGAGCGATGGGGCTTCTGTGAGTACCTGTACCGCATCAAGCCTTTGTTCAATGTCATCTGGCTGACGCATTGGACGCTCAATGGTTCTGCGGAGCGTTCTCCCTCCCATGGCCGTTTGTGTATGATCAAGGGTTTCCAATAATGTTCCACCACTCCGATCGCGTAACATCGGCTCAGTCAGCTCGAGAGTCCTACGCGCCACCGGATCAATCACCAGAAAATCATCTACATGATACGTTTGTAGAGCAGTGAGCTGAAGTAATCCATTTTTCTGGGTATCACGGAGGTACCGCAGCAGTGCACCAGCTGCTCTAACCGCAAGGGGACGCCCTTCCAAGCCAAACCCTCCCAGGTCAGCCACTTCAAAATGCTCTTTCAAAAGACTGCTGCACTCACCGAAAGAAAATGCCCAATCATCCATATCCCTGAGCTGAATATCTCCAAGATTTTCTACCTGTTTGTTGAATTCATCATCCAAGTCAGATAGATCACAGCAGCACTCAGCAGGTGCATGACGAGCCAGTTCTCCCAGTACCTTTCTCTCTGCATCCAGCCCATCGATCTGTACACATGCGAAATAACCGGTTGATATATCTGCCACTGCCAAGCCCCAAATATCTTTTTCACTTGATACCGCGGCAGCAAGGTTATCACGATTGCTGCCTAATACCCCTTCATCAAGCCGAGTTCCAGGAGTGATTATGCGCACCACATCTCGTTCAACCAGCCCGCTGGCCTCAGAGGCATCTTCCACCTGTTCACATATGGCTACCCGGTGACCTTCTTCCACCAGTTTTTGAATGTAAGAATCGGCAGCGTGGTAGGGAACTCCTGCCATTGGAACTTCAACATCATTGCCACCATCACGTGAAGTCAGAGCAATGTCCAGTACAGAAGCTGCCTGTTCAGCATCCTCAAAAAACATCTCATAAAAATCTCCCAGGCGGAATAAAAGAATCTCATCGGTGTGCTCGCGTTTGATCTGCAAATACTGTTTCATCATTGGGGTGCTAACTTGTTCCTTGGGGTCTGCCAATTTTCCGCCTCCCCTCCCTCGAACAAACAGATTAATTGGCGTTATATTTCATTTCAGTTTTGACGTACAAACTCTTGTACCCAAAAACACGTCAATGAACATTTGTATATCTTTTAAAATAACTGAAATTACGTTAATACGCTCATCAAAACAAACCTGGTTCAAGTATAACCATCCAAAGAGAACTTCACTTCGATTGGATTGGACACCCACATATCAATCTTTTCGCTAAAACTTCTGCAACTAGTGCGAACCTTTCCTGCTTTGATCGTCCAACAGACGACCCCGGAGCTGGAAAGACTGCGCCTCGACGATCTCCAGCGGAACAAAATGCCCCGTCAAATCTTCAGTTCCTTCAAAAAGAATCAGTTTGTTCGTTTTCGTTCTGGCCTGCATTATCTCAAGATTTTTCTTGCTGGGCCCTTCAACCAATCCCGTTAACTTCTCACCGACCAGTTCCTGGTTTATTTCCAGAGAGATATCATTTTGCAGCTGATTCAATCGATGAAGTCGTTCCTTTTTCACTTCCTCGCTGACGTGGTTTTCATAATCAGCAGCGACAGTTCCTGGCCGAGGAGAATACATGAAGGAAAACGCTCCATCAAAACGAACCCGCTCAAAAAGGTCCATAGTCTGTTGAAAGTCTTCTTCGGTCTCTCCAGGGAACCCAACAATCACATCCGTGGTAAGTGAAGCATCAGGGATTTGTTCTTTAATGTAGTTAACCAGCTGAAGGTATTCCTTTTTAGTGTAACCGCGGTTCATCCTTTTAAGCAACCGGTCACTTCCACTCTGCACGGGTATATGAAAGTGTTCGGCTACCTTTTCCAATTTTTTGATTGTATCCACCAGTGCTGATGCAAAATCTCTGGGGTGAGAGGTTGTATAGTTAATCCACCTCAAACCTTGTACCTCATTGATTGTGGTCAACAAGCTTGCAAAATCAGTATCTGGATGCTCATCTAAGTCTTTACCATATGAGTTAACATTCTGACCCAGAAGGGTAACTTGCCGAACGCCCTCTGATGCTAACTGTTCTATCTCGCGCCTTATTTCCCGCGGAGGCCGACTTCTTTCCCTTCCACGAACATGAGGAACAGTGCAGTAAGTACAGTAATTATCGCATCCGTAGATTATGGGTACCCAGGCACTGGTCCCCTCAACCCGGCTGCGCGGTAAACTGCTGGGCAGTATGTCTTCTTCTGCTTCGGTTTCCCATATTGTTTTATTAGTTTTTTTGGCCTGCTGAAGAAGATGAGGCAAACGGTGCAGATTGCCCGTACCGAAAACAAAATCCAGATGGGAGGCCCTCCGCCGGATTCGCTCCTTGGAGCCCTGCTGCATGGGCATACAACCGCAGACTCCTATGACCATACCTGGATTTTGATCCTTGTACTGTTTCAACCTTCCCAATTCACCCAAGATACGCGTCTCAGCTGAATCACGGACACAACATGTGTTGACCAGAACGATATCTGCATCCTCTACCTCATCCGTACTGCTGTAACCGAGCTTTTCCAGAATTCCAGCAAGTACTTCAGAATCATGCTCGTTCATCTGGCACCCGTATGTTTTTATAATGTATTTAGGATTATTTTGAGATCTCTGCTTTGCAGCCAATGCAATCCCCTCTATCTCCATAAACATTGTCATTAAAAACCTTATCTTTATTAATTTTAACTGACCCTTTCAGTCAATGCCAGCAGAACGGAAAGCGCAACTGTAGTTTTACCTTCACTACAGTGCTATAATCAATCTGTCGGCTGTAATGAACTGCTGAAAGGGGTTGCCCATGATTCTTGATTGTCACGTCCATTACTTTTCCGTAGACTACCTGCAAAATTTGGACAGATTCGTCCGAATAAAGGAAAGCCGCGACTATTTGAAGGATGGTATTTCAGCAAAATTAGCGCAACTTGACATATCAGAAGCAACCCCCAGAACATATTTTGAAACTGTCAGGCAGCAGGTTGACCAGGCTGTCCTATTTGGACTGGCTGACCACCCCGAAGGCTGTCGTCAGTTGAATGATCAGGTAGCACAGCTGTGCAGAGCACATCCAGACAGGTTGTTCGGCTTCGGAACCATTCCCCTGCCAGACCTGGATATGGCCAAAGAAGAGATGGTACGTCTCAAGGAATCTCTAAATTTTGCAGGAATCAAGATATATCCCAGCCTGTCAAGACTTACTTTCAAATCTGAACCAGTAAAGAAGGTGCTGGAATATGCGGCTGTACTGGACCTGATCGTGCTCACCGATTGTTCTTTTGCTTGTTGGGGGGCACCAGACTACTTCGGTTCAGATAATAAATTCTACCATCTGATAGAATCTCTTTCAGAAGTTGAATTTCGACCGAGGATTATTGCAGCCCACTTAGGGGGTGGGCTGGCGTATTTCAAGGACCTGTATACCTGGTCCCACGGAAACAACCACTTTGATACCATCTGGTTCGATCTATCTCCGTTTTTTCCGCCCTCAATGATCAGGGCGGCAGTTGAGGTGGTGTCAGCGGACCGACTGCTTTTTGGATCCGATTTCCCCATCTCCAGCGGACAGAAGATGCTGAACAATATGGATTCGATCGACCTTTCCGAACAGCAAAAGGAGAAAATTCTCTGGCGCAACGCCTATCATCTTCTTGAAATTGAATGACGCCAATCACATCGATAACCATACACGGAATACAAAGACTGGATCATTTGAATTTTTCTGCCCAGGCGGGAATCTCCTGAACCAGGCAGTCCATAGATTCCTTTTCGATCACCATCGGGAGGTACCCCTTGTAACGGGATTCACTACCGTAGGTATCCAGAATCATTCCTTGTCGGGACAGATACTTGTTAGTCAGTCCGAAGATATGATGCCAGACCTGAATGAGCACTTCATCAAAAGATACTCCATTCTGAATCGGTTTGACAGCGCTCAAATCTTTCTCTATCCGGAATACGCTGTGAGAACACCAGTCGTGGAATATAGGGATGCATACATGAAACACCTGCTTAATCAGATCCAGATCCGGACTGGAAAAGAACGGAACAGCAGTTCGCAGGGAATCTTCATCTCCGGACAAATAGCCCAGTGAACAGAGTAAATTCACCATCTTTTCCGCTCGATTGTACGCAATGTCCACCTGCTGGCACAATGCTTCTTTCGAGACAGATTGTTCAACCGCATAATCCAGCATTCCCCCCATATATATTCCCAGTTCTCGTCGGGTCTCAAAAAGCAGAGACTTGTAAGTGTCGCTGCCCGCAAATGACACATTCGGCTCATTGTAGAGTATGTCTGGCAGCGCCTCTCGCCTGGTCTCATGATGATGGTCTCCGAAAGTTTGCAGCACGTAATCACCCGCCTGCAGACTGTGGCAGCCCCAGTAAACTTCCCGGAGATTCAGGTCTCCCCTTTCTTCCGCCCAGAGTGTGTAGTGGTTATCACCCGGCTGCGGCTTTGCGAAGTTCATATTATCCCATTCTTTTGCCAGATGAAGGGCTAATAGATCGAGAAAATAGCAACCGAGTAGAGAATATGACAATTCACAGAAGCTGATTTCGGGGTTTCTGTATGTAGACATAATATCCCTGAAAACATCCCGTTTGCCTCGAAAACACTCCGCCAGATCCTGAGCATGTTTATCGGCCACTTCCTGAACCACCTTTTGATCTTCTGAGTCAAATAAAGTGAAATTGACATAAGTGCGGCCGTCCTCCTCACGGAGCACATCCAGGCTGAGAAGTCTCTTGAGATTCTCTGCCTGCTGAGAATAAGAATCAACTACCTCCTCGAGGGGTTGGGGACACCTGTTAACCTCCATAATGACATCTTGCACATCAGCATCATTCAACAGCGGCAGTGGATTCAGGTGCTCGGGAGTGTCTGGTGAAAGATTGCCGCAGATCCCAACGGTAAGTTTAGTCACGGGGTTCGCCTACCTTTTCATATTAATGAGTTTAGCCCAGTTCTGGGCTCACACCATGTCTAACCATCATGTCAGTACACTATCAAAGAATTTGACCATTTGAAAAGCATACATTACATCGTCACTGCACGAATCGGCTGAAACGGGCGGCAGGTTGCATGGGTGACGCGTAAATGATTCGTCAGCTGTCATTCACCGTCTGCAGGAGTATCAGATTTAAGCGGGGTTTCTCGCGCTACCAGAAACGCAGCCAACAAAGCCGTGGCGGGTACACTAAGAACCATCCCTATACTTCCGCTCAGCGCCCGCACAACCTCCGTGGCGATGACATCAAGATTCATCAATTTTATCGTGTCAATGGGATGAACCCCCAGAAGAAGGAGCAGGGGAAGCGCACTGCCGGTATAAGCAAGTATCAATGTATTGGCCATGGTTCCCAGTACATCTTTTCCCACATTCAGGCCTGACCTGAATAGCTGTAGAAAGGACATGTCCGGATCTGCCTTGCTTATCTCCTGCACAGACGATGCTATTGAAACACAAACGTCCATGATGGCTCCAAGAGCACCTAATATAAATCCAGCGAGAAGCAGCCCCCGGAAATCGATTGCTATATCAGCAGTAAAATAAAGCTGCTGGGCTTCCTGAGTGTGCATACCCATCAGATGAGCAGAACCGGCAAAAATATGAGCAACGACTGCTGCGCCAACTGTACCCAGAACGGTACCCCCCACAGCGGCCATAAACTTGCTCCCAAAACCCAATAACAACAAAGCCGTCAGGGCCACAACTACTGCACTAATCAACACTGTGATGTTAACCGGATTATAACCATTCAGAAGGCCCGGAATCATAATGTACTTTATGGCCAACCCAGTCAAAGAAAGAGTTACTAAGACTTTCAAACCCTTGAGCCCTCCAACTATCAGCAGAGATACCAGGAATAAGGTGAGCATCCATTTAAGCGGAAGGTCACGCACGAAATCCATGATGTGAAAACTTCCGTCCATTTCACCAACTAACACCCGGTCACCCTCGGAAACCTCAATATCAAAGGCCGGATTTCCGGTCAGGTGGTTCTCAACAACATGTTCTTCTCCCTGTCTGGGGCCATCAATGAACTGCAAGGTAACCATTTGTACTCCGGGTGACTCACCCCATGTAAAATCATCACCTTCCTGCAAATCCACTTCGAGCACCTCAGCCCGGTATGTATCCTCCTCAACAGGTGTGAATTCCTCTGCTGCACCAGCTGCAGCTTGATTGCTCATCAAAACCAGACTAACACAAAAGATAATCAGCCAATGCAAGCGCAACTTCGGTCGCGTAGATAGTCTGTTCAACAAAGGTGGCTTCTGACATGAAGTTAATTTCCTGAACATCCTGTCCCTCCTTGTCGACTGTTTCTATATGATTCCGGGCTTTGATGTGTTAATATCAGGACTTCTTTTTCTCATAATCCTAACAGTATCCCCAGATGGGCAACTACTCCTCCAATGACAAAAGCAGAGGATGTGGTGACAAACATGGTCAGGGCAGCGAACATAAAATTGAACTCCCGCATCAACATGGCCAACATAGCCACACAGGGCACGTAAAACAACGCAACCACTGAACCAACAGTAAGCTGCAAAGTACTGAGCTGCATCTCCATCAGCGGCAGAACAGTAAGCTCTCGCCGGAAAACCCCCAGTAAAATCGGCACAGCAGCATCTTCTGGCAAATGCAGCCATCCAGATACCACAGGGCTCAAAAATTCGCCCAATTGTACCATCAAACCAGTCTCATAGAGTACAGCAGCAACAGCCACACCTCCGATTACCGGTAAAACCGCATCGCCCAGATAATGTTTCGTGTGCATCCACAATTTCTTGACCGTAACATGAAAGCGGGGTAATAACATATCCGGCATTTCCATTACTGTTTGAGGTGGTTCTCCAGGCAGGAGAAAGTTCAACATGGATCCGAAAAAAATTAGCGCAACAATAGAAAGAAAAGCAACGAAAACTAAAGCACTCACCGAATGAGCCGCCAGAAGAGAAATGAAAGCTCCGGTTTGAGCCATGCAAGGTACACTGAGAGAAACCATGAGCGCAACCATCATCCGGTTCTTTCGGGAAGGTAAAGCTCTCGTAGACATTATCGCAGGTATACCACAACCATAGCCAAGTAGGAGCGGAACAATCCCGGCACCCGACAGACCAATCTTGTTACACAGACCATCAAGCAATACTCCCAGACGAGGCATGTACCCAGTGTCTTCCAACACGCTCAATGCCAGGTAAAAGCTGATCACATACGGCATCACCAGGGTTAACGGCCATTCAATACCCTTGGTCAAAAACCCATATTCGCCTATCATTATGTTTCTGAGTGAACCGGCAGGCACAACCTGCTCAACTGCTGAAACTATATTGGGAGTCACCAAGTCTGCAAATATCGGCAGCAGCACAAATCTCCTCAAAGCCATTCCCAAACCCACCACCACGGCAAAAGAACCACCCAGGACGGCAATGGCTATCAAGATACCCGGCCAGGGACGCATGGCGGCATCTCCGAGAGTCTGCCGCGAAGTGGAAGCAGAGACTCTGCTGCCGACAACTGCACGGTGATAAATTTCTTCTGCATAACGCCACCGTGGTTCTGGAGACCTTGGAATGGGGTTGAGCTGCCCTGTCAGTACACCGGCAATTGTTTCTCGCAGTTTGTCGATCCCCTGATTGGACACAGCTATTGTAGGCAGCACCGGCAGCTGAAGTTCCTCACTCAATGCCTGCACATCCAACCTCTTACCTTCCTCAGCAAGAAGATCAACCCTGTTGACCACCATAACCGTCGGCAGGCGGCGCTGCAGCACTTGAAGAGCCAGATAAATGCTGCTCTCTAAATTCTTGGCGTCAAGAACACAAATGACCAGGTCCGGGTCCTTTTCCAACATGTCAACAGCTACCTGTTCGGCCTCATTAGCGGCATCAAGAGTGTAAGTACCAGGAACATCAATTAAACGCGCCGACACTCCTTCAAAGGTCACTTCACCTTCGGTGTAATCTACAGTAGTGCCAGGATAATTGGCCATAGCCACTTCCAACCCGCTCAGCTGATTGAAAAGGACGCTCTTTCCAACATTGGGTGGACCAATTAACAAAATCAGTGGCTGCTCCCCACCTGCCTGCAAACCCACGCAGGAGACACCTCCTCCTGGACAACTGCGATTTGATGAGCTATCTGCCGACCAATGGCCACACGCCGCCCCTCAACATCAACCACAAGCGGTCCGTTGAGCGGATGTCGACAGTGCAGGGTTACCTCTTTGCCAGGCCGCAGTCCAAGCGGTGGGAAGAGAGGTTCATCGGGAACTGAATCTATAATGGCAGATTGATTCGGCTTGATATCAACCAACGAAACGTTAGAAGTTGTGGTAGGGGATATATTTTTACTACTCATCGGTCCACTCTCCCTTGTTGCTCTCCGATTCTTTTTCTATGAGGACTAACTCTTTTCCGAGGCTTGTTTCAACACTTTCGTATAACTGTTGAGGAGCCAATTTGCTGGGATCAATACGGGGGTAAAAAAGAGCCAGATGCCCCCTTGGATTTCTATACACAAGCCTGGCTCCCGCTTTCATCCCTGAAAGCAGATTACTCAGGACCTTCTCCTTAGGGTTTACATGAAGGGAAACCCAGATAGCATCAAACTCTTCTGTCCGCAGAGATGAGCCATTCTGCAGCTGTACATTTACCAGGGAACTAATTTTATGCTGCACGCAAAATTGCTCTGCTTTTTCTACAGCCTCCGGATCAGAGTCAACCGCTGTTACTTCGAACCCCCTGCGGGCCAGCTTCAACGCAGTCATGGGCAGTGGTCCACACCCCACATGTAGTATTGAACTTCTGGGCGAAGGAGATACGAGATGAATCTCCTGCTCAATCATATCCCTATAAAACTGCTTTCTATACGCAGAACCCAGCTGTCGCCAGCGAGAACCCAGTTTCTCCAGGCCCTTAACCAGTTGACCAGACAGCCTACAGGCTGTCCCTCCATCACAGTGTTCATTCACAGCCATTTTCGTCACCTCTACCTGCATCAACTTGTATGTTCTCTCCCAACAGATAAAGCAGTGATCTGTCGAAAGTGGCCATGTTGTGATGAACACATCCACTGCTGTGAAGTTGATGGTCCAGGTCATCATACTGTCCCTCAAATAACGAACTGGCAGCCCTGAACACCAGCCTTGCATCTGCTTTTCCAGTTTGCACTAATCGGTTGAGGATTTCATTTTTTGGTTCTGCTTGTAAAGCAACAAATGCAGCTGTAAATCCCTCAGGAACTCCCTCAGCTGCATCACCTTCAATTATGGTTATGCTCTGTTCCAACCCCAGGCGCTGGATACATTGCCTTGCTGCTTGAGCTGTATCAGGTTCACGCTCCATAGCCCAGACCTGTGCACCAGATATCCTGGCAACATGAATAGCTGTAAACGGCACAGCTCCACATCCTATATTGACCACATAATCAGTATCTTTCACAGAAGCGAGAGAAACCTCGCGGGCAACTACTTCCCGGTAGGGATAAGCATAAATGGAACTAAGCAAGGAATTGCTAGATGCAATCTTTTCCCATTTTGCTGTGATGCTGGCTATCAATCGCGAGTCCGTCACCCGTGACCCCCCAGACAGATAATGATAATTGTTTTCAATTACCTGCTTATATTTTCTCTTAAGGACTGCTATCAGTCAACCACACTCCGGTTGAAGTTCAGATATTGGAAGATGTTGAACCATGCTAGCCACCTCGAGCACTTTTGTCGCCGATGATTAGCTTACCACCCTTCAACTCAGGGAGGTTAGCCCTACCCTGATATAGAATTTGTTCTAGAAAGTCGCTCGACCTCATAGAGGCACAGATACTTAAGTTTGCAAGTATATTCACTGTAAATATATGGTGGGCATAACATGAGGGAAGCCAACGGAAGGGGTACAAAATGCAGCAGGAAATAATAATAGTAATTGAAAGAAAAGATCTCTTGCGACAAGATAGATTTTGCGGAATCAGAGTCAATACCGACCTATACATAAAACGCTTAAATGAGCATTTTTTCACTGCCTCCAGAGAAGAATCTGAAAAGCGAACCGACTGGAAGCAGCCCATCCCTTATGTCATGGTAACCCGGGGGAAGAAAATATTTACTACCCGTCGTACGAAAAACAGCGGGGAAGAACGTCTCCACGGCAAACTTTCAGTCGGTATCGGTGGACACATGCGCCCGCAGGGAGAGTCCAGCCGTTCTTTTTCTCAGCTGTTGAAGAGAAACTTGTACAGGGAATTGACAGAGGAGCTGAATTTCTTACCCGAGTTATCTATTGATGACCTGAATCAATGCCTCACTTCAATAGGAATACTGAATGACGACAGAGATGAGGTTGGAAGGTGTCATTTTGGTTTGATTTATCAGCTCATGGTGCCGGAAACAACTGAGGTGGCAGTCCGTGAAACGGACAAACTCCAGGGACAATTCCAGCATCCTGATGACATACCGCTCGATCCCGAGATCACAGAGGGCTGGTCGGTAATATGTCTGAAACACCTGATTGAGAATTCGGATGGAGGATTGACTATTGCTCAGCAATGAAGGATATGTAAGTTTCTGGAGGCATATCTATGCTATGACTGACCAGGTTACCCCCCTCCGGGAAAAAGACTGTGGTCAGCTATGTGGTTCACTATGCTGTACGGACTGGACACCGGGCGTAGGCCTTTATCTTTACCCGGGCGAACAACTGCTTCTGGCTGAAGAACCCTGGCTGCATAACCAGAACCAGCAAGCAGAACCTACGCCGGAAGGCTCATCGAACCAGGGAAACCGGTTTATTATCTGCGATGAAAATTGTCCCAGGCATCTACGGCCATTTGCATGTCGCACGTTTCCCCTGACAGCTCATCTGAATGACTCTGGGCAGCTCAATTTAGTACTGGACAAGAGAGGGCAGATGATCTGCCCTCTGGTGCAGAGTGGCATGCCGGAAATACTCAGCGCTCAATTCAAGCATATCATGAAAAGGGTATGGCAAAGGCTCCTGTGTATAGAAGAAATCCGCACCTCAATCATCAAACAGTCCAGGTTCAGGAGATAAGATTCCGCTCGAATCACACCACAGCACATATTCAGACAGCGGAAAGGACAACTTTGAAAATGTCCTTTCCGCTGTTGTTGCTGACATTAAATTCTATGTTCTATAAGCCTGCCAATTCATTCCTCTTGTAGGGTGATCTTGACGTCCAGCGCAGCCACACCCTCCTCGTAGGCAAAGA
>CAZRFK010000022.1:0-25420 GCA_964599275.1 uncultured Clostridia bacterium | reverse complement strand
CTATTTTCCTTGATGTATCAACTATGGTCTACGCTCCCATCAAATTGCTTAGCAGCGTTGGGGCCCTCAATAGAGCGAAGTGCTTATCAGGTTGATGCCCCGGTGGTAAATGCGTTGAGTGAATGGGCGCAATGGTGGCGTCATGTTACCTACCCGTCAGATATGGGTAAAGTGATGTTGGATATGGATAAGGCAGCTTATTACTGTTTGACTCATCTGGGAGTACCGGGGGACTCAATCTTCGTACATCCCAAAGGAACCTTTTTCAGTGATGATTTTTATTCGCACAGACGAGATGGGACCAAAACTGGACGATGTATGGCCCTCCTAGTATCTTTAAACTCATCTGCTTGAAGGACTTCAGGTCGACTTCTCGAAGCTTTTCAGGACGAAGGATATGAGGAGGGGCACAGCTTAAATGAATCGCCGCAGGTCAAGGAAATCGACAGGGATACACTTTTCCCGCTGGTGGTATATATTTATAATTTTGTTTATCTGTCTGGGCTTTATGGTGGTGCGGTTACCCCTGCTTCGCCTGTTAGTACAGGTATCAGTTCCCGAACAGGACGAGTTTGTGGTAACAGTGCAGGCGACAGGGTTCACCCTATACCAGGAGACACAACTTGTATCTCCTTTAAGTGGACAGGCCGAAGCCATGGTCTCTGAAGGTGATATGGTTCCCCGGGGAAAAGAAGTTGTGAGTTTTTCAGATACAGAAACATCGGCAGCATATCAGAATCGTCTGAAGCAGGTTTCCGACCAACTTGTCAGTTGGTATCAGCAAAACATTGACAATATTCAGACGATCACGGAGGAAAAATCAGAACATGGTACAGAACTGACAGACCTGCTTTTGGATATGAAAAAAAGTGCCGCTACTGGCGAGAGTAAAACCAGTTCAGGGAGAGCCGGTAAGTTGGCAGCTGCCAGCTCTAAATATGTACAAGCTCACCTTGAAACTCAATCGCTTTTGGATGAATGGAACCAGCGGTGTGATCAGTTTCTTACTGTTAATGAACTGCTGCGGGAGACTGAAGGTTCCGTGATCGCCGACCGTCCAGGAGTGGTTTTGTTCGGAGCTGATGGACTCGAAAATATTTTACGATGGGAAATTAACCTGGATCGTGATTTAGTTGACATTCTTTTAGAATGGTCTCCTCAGGAGAGTCAGCTCAGCGAGCCTGAAGGGGTTGGATCAGTTACAGCTGGTGAAACGGTTGTTCGAATTGTTGAGCCAGATAAACTTGATGCGGTCATGCTTGTTTCGTCTGATAAATCTTCGATGTTTATGGAAGGAAATGTGGTTGATTTGAAGGCTGATGATGCTGGCCAGCCGGTTGAGGCGGAAATTGTCGATGTGGAGGTATCATCTGAAAGTTCTGCATTGATTCGTGTTTCTTTAAAGCAGATGCTCCCGTTCTTTTATCACCACCGTCGGTGGTCAGCGCAGATGCGAAAAAGCAAGGGCACTGGTAAAATTATTGATGCATCAAAATTAATTACCCGGGACGGAAGACCCGGTGTATATACATGGCAAGACTCTCAGCCCAAATGGAAAGAGGTCGAAGTCTTATTTTCTGATAACGAGGTTGCTGTTGTTTCAGGTCTTGCTCGTGGAGTACCTGTAGTTTCGAATCCACATTTAGTCATTTTGTTGTTACTCGGTTAGGATCAATATTATCTGATGCATGATCAGTTGAAAAGCACTGACACTTTATTCAAGTGCAAGGAAGGAGATCTGCTTTGCGCACTCAAGAGAACAACCATAATAAACGCCGCGGATCCAATGATATAGCGACTAATTACCAGCAAATAGTGCGCAGGGTTCACCGCGCGTGCAAGCGCAGTGGACGAGAACCCGAATCTGTAAAGATAGTTGCAATTAGCAAGGGACAGTCTCCAGTAAAGATTAGTGACGCTGTTTCTTGTGGTATCAATACACTGGGGGAGAGCAGGCCACAGGAGTTTAGAGAGAAACAAAGTTTGCTTGCCGATTACCATGATATCAACTGGCACTTTGTGGGACATCTGCAGGAAAACAAGGTGCGGTTTGTGGTCGGACAATGCGAATTAATTCATTCAGTTGATTCTCTTGCGCTCGCTGATGCTTTGGCCAATAGGAGCCGGAAGCAGGGTGTTTGCAGTTCTATCCTGCTTCAGGTCAATGTAAGTAGAGAAGAAACGAAACATGGTGTCTTAACGGATGATGCGCCCGAAATTGTAGAAAAAATTATGAAGATTGAAGGCGTTGAACTCAGGGGACTGATGTGTATGGCGCCTCATGTGGAGCATTCGGAGCAAGTTCGCCCTATTTTTCGCCAGTTGCGGGAGCTGTCAGAGCAGCTAAATGATGAAATATCGGATTGCTCTCTTGACGAGCTTTCAATGGGCATGTCCAATGACTTCGAAGTTGCAGTGGAGGAAGGCGCCACATTGGTGAGAGTGGGCCAGGCTATCTTCGGACCCAGGGATGCCTGACTGCCAGATACTAAGAAGGGGGGGATATAATGCCGGGTAGCTTATGGGATAAGATTTCTGGAATCTTTGGGTGGGTATCTGTCGAGAACGAACTGGATGAGTTTGAAAATAGTGAAATGTATGACGATTATTATGGTGAGGAATCTGAGTTGAGAGATGAACCAGGGCAGTGGGAGAAGCAAACGAGAGACTCAGAACAAGAGATTAATTCACAGAGAGATTGGTCAAAGGCTGATGCTCGGGTCGTTAGGCTTGCTGGGCAAGGAGCAAAAGAGCAGACTATGCGAGTAGCAATTGCCGAACCTCAGGGTTTTGGAGATGTTCAGTCGATAGCTGATCAACTGAAAGAGCGTATTAGCGTTGTTGTCAATGTGGAGGGCTTAAACAAAGACATAGCCAGAAGAGTGATAGATTTTCTCAGTGGTACGGTGTATGCGCTTGACGGAGAAATGCAGCAGGTGAGTGCGGGAGTAGTCATGTTTGTCCCGCGGGAGATGCGCATAGACAAGATACGTCAAAGCACCAATACAAACGATGAAATAGACCATCGTGAAGAAGGGTTGCAACAATAATGCTGATTACTCAGGTAATAGTTCGTAGTCTAGATACAGTATTACACATTATTGTCTGGCTGGTGATCATTCGAGCCATAATGACATGGATACGTCCCGGCCCTGATGGCCCTGGGGGCCAGACTGTTATGCAGCTGTTCCAGGTAGTCCACCAACTGACTGAACCACTTTTGGCTCCCATTCGCGGCTTGATGCCTTCAGGTGGAATGGGTGTTGATTTTTCACCGATAATCATGCTGTTTTTGCTGCAATTTCTTCGCAGCATTCTAAGGGGAATAGTAAGATAAAGGAGGTCACGAACTGGTGCCAATTACTCCGCTGGATATTCACAACAAGGAATTTGGACGTTCTTTTCGTGGGTATGATCCGGCCGAAGTAGACGAGTTTTTGGATGAGATCATTCACGAATTTGACGATTTACTTGGAGAAAAGGAAGCGCTGGAGGAACAGGTCCAACAGCTGCGAAACAGGGTGGAACAGTACCGCAAAACAGAGGATACATTACAAAACACTCTGGTTGTGGCTCAGGAGACTGCGGAAGAGGTAAGGAAAAACGCCAGAAAAGAAGCGCAGATGATCGTTGGCGAAGCCAAATCTCAGTCCAAAAGAATTCGGGCTGATTCAAGGGATTACGTTAAGAAAATGAAAAAAGAATCTGAGCGTATCCGGTCCCAGATTATGCAGTATCTGGCCAGAGCCAAAGCAAATGTGGTAACACAGGAGGAAGTTCTGGAAGAAGCACAGTCTGAGATGTCCCAGATGAAATTGGACTTATCTGTTGATTTTTCTGATGATTCAGAAAAAGATTCTGAATGAGACAGACAAGAAACCGGGGGAGATAAGGTGCCTCAACACAGAGTTGTCGGCATAATAGGCGGAATGGGCCCTGAGGCAACAGCAGATCTATTCTTTAAGATAGTGCAGGAGACTAATGCGAATACTGATCAGGAGCATCTTGAAGTAGTCGTAGTTAGCGATCCAACGGTGCCCGACCGAACTAAGGCCATACTGGAAAATACTGCAGATCCTCTGCCGAAAATGGTGAACACAGCTCAACGTTGTGTGCAGGGTGGAGCGGATTTCCTGATAATGCCGTGCAATACGGCCCATCACTTTTATAAGCGCCTTACAGAACAGGTGGATGTTCCGGTGCTGCATATGATGGATGAAGTAGCATTCTTTTTGTCCCAACACCACAAGCCAATACAAAAGGTTGGGCTTATGGCCACTGATGGCACCATAAAATCGGAATTATATCAGGCTGCATTGCGGCAGCAGGAAATTGAAGTCCTCTCACCAGATCCTCATGAGCAGACTATGGTTATGGAGGCTATTTATGGTGAGGATGGCGTCAAGGCTGGCTGTATTGATCAACCCCAATCAGCTTTCAAGACTGTGGCTGATGCCCTTATTTTTAGTGGAGCAAAAGCGATCATTGCCGGATGTACAGAAATTCCTCTGGCCCTGAGCAGTGAAGATGTTGAAAATGTACTTTTTGTTGACAGTACCCGCGTACTTGCTAGTGCTGCGGTGAAGTTTGCAACAGGACAACTTGATAGGAGGTTTTAGATTATGGCTGTTGGACAAAAAATACTGTATGGAGGTCGAGTGCTCCGGCAGGGTGAAGTTTTTGATGAATCAATTTGTGTGCGCGGAGACCGTATAGTGGCTGTAGGCGAAAGAGATGCCATTAGCAGTGCGTTAGAAGGCCATGTTGAAGAAATCGACATGGAGGGTTCTTTTATTGTTCCCGGTTTTGTTGAAGGTCACTGCCACCTCTTAAGTCTTGGCCAGCACCTACAGTCTCTGAACCTGAATGATTGTGAAAGTATTGCACATATGCAGAAGCTGGTCTCGCAAAAGGCATCATCACAAAATAGACAGAATTGGATATTAGGCCGAGGCTGGGATCAGGATTTTTTCAGAGAACGGCGTTATCCTACGAGACAGGACCTGGATGAAGTAGCACCCGAACATCCTGCATTTTTGCGTCGTGCCTGTGGACATGCTGGTGTAGCTAATTCTGTGGCTTTAGAAAAGGCAGGAATAAATGAAAATACAGATGATCCAGAGGGAGGATTGATAGAGCGCGACCGACACGGCGTCCCGACAGGAGTATTACATGAAAAAGCAATGGGATTGGTCCGTGATGTAATACCTGAACCATCCGGTTCTCAGAGGCATCACTTCCTCAAAGCAGCGGTTGATGAATGCCTTGCTCACGGCATCACGTCAGCCCATACGAATGACGGGGCAAACACCCTGCCAGAACTGTTGGATTTGTTCAGAACGGTCTGCGCAGGAGATGAAAACGGTATATTCAGAACCTATCTGGACGTTCCTTATGCCCTTTTTGATGAGGTGCTGCAACGTGGCTGGATCACAGGCTCAGGAGATAAATGGGTGAAAGTAGGGGCGGTCAAAATGTTCGCAGACGGTTCGCTGGGGGCCAGATCAGCAGCACTATCGCGTCCTTATGCTGATGATTCCAGTACCAGGGGAATGTGGGTCACGCCTCCTGAACAGCTTAAAAGCCAGGTTTTAGAGGCGCATCAAGCTGGAATGCAGGTGGCAATCCATACCATTGGAGACCGCGCCCTGGATGTCGCCCTGGAAGCTGTGGAATCTGCTGACAGAAAGGTTCCCAGGCCCAACCTCCGACATCGATTGGTGCACTGTCAGATAATGAGAAAGGAACAACACTCTCGTCTGGCCAGAAGCGGTTGTGTGGCGGCAATTCAACCTAAATTTGTAACAACAGATATGCGATGGGTTATCGATCGGGTGGGTGATGATTTGGCCAAGCACAGTTATGCCTGGCGGCGCCTCCTCGATGAAGGAGTTCCTTGTGCAGGCGGGTCCGATGCTCCGGTAGAGCCAGTTCCGGCGCTGTTGGGAATTTGGGCGGCTGTCTGTCGTACGGACAACAACGGTGAACCTCAGGATGGGTGGATGCCAGACCAGAAAATATCTGTGTTGCAGGCCATTGACATGTTCACCAGTGGAAGCGCCTATGCCGAATTTGCTGAGGAGGAAAAAGGCACCATACAGGCCGGCGCTTTAGCTGATTTTGCCTGTCTGGATAAGGACCCAACCTCCGTTGAACCAGCACAGCTGAGAAACTTGGATGTCGTCGAAACATGGGTCGGAGGAAGACCCGTATATACCAAACGATAAACACTGATTGTGACAGCTGGAGGTATGGAAATGGAATGCAGGCGGCTCGCACCTGAGGAGTATCATCGTTTTGATGTATTAGTCAATGAATCACGGTGGGGTAATGTTTTGCAAAGTACTGCCTGGGGAAAACTCAAGACCCACACTGGATGGTCCAGGGAAGTTTTTGCTGTTATTGATGAAAATAAAATTCAGACTGGAGCGCTGGTTCTGATACGTGACATCCCGGGAATTGGATCTCCAGTAATGTATTCCCCTCGCGGTCCCGTGGCTGCTCCGGGTGATGACCAGCAGTTAGGTGAACTTACCAGAGGTATCAGGGAATTCGGAAAAGATATAGGAGCAGTCTTTTGGAAGATTGATCCACCCTGGAAGTTGGACAGTCCAGGAACGAAAACATTGGATAGTTTGGACTTCAATCAACTGGGTCTTGGTGATAATTTTGATGGACTTCAACCCAGGTTTGTCATGCGGCTTCCTGTAAATGAGGGGACATATGAGGAACTGCTGATGGAGATGCATAGTAAAACGAGGTATAACATAAGACTGGCTGACCGGCGGGGAGTTGAAGTGAGAGCTGGTAGTGAGGAAGACATTGAGGTGTTTTACCGACTCCTTGAAACCACCTCCAGGAGAAATGAATTTGGAATTCGCGAACAATCTTATTTTGAAAACCTCTGTAAAGATGTCCTGCAGACAGGCTGGGGCAAGATCTTTATGGCAGAATATGAAGGTGAAGCTATCGCCGGGACCATAGGATTGATAAATTCGCACATGGCCTGGTATGTATACGGGGCTTCTGCCAATAAACACCGTGATGTTATGCCCAATTATGCCCTCCAATGGGAGATGATTTCATGGGCAAAGGAACATGGTTGCTCGAGGTATGATTTTCGCGGCGTTTCCGGAGACCTTGATCCTGACAATCCCCTGTATGGGCTATATAGATTCAAGAAGGGTTTTGGTGCTGAGTTGGTGGAATTGATCGGCGAATATGATCTGGTGCTCAGACCGATGATTTACCGAATATATCGCTCTGCCGAGCCGGTGTACCGGAAATTACAGGATATTCTAGGAGAATTAACAGAAGGTAGTGGTTGATAATTCAGAGAAGAATTGCTGTAGTCGCAGCCTTCGAGTTGAGGGAATTTAAGTAGAGGGTGTGAATATGCCGTTGAAGGATGAGCAAAAACAAAGGCTGCGGAAACGGCTGCAGCGGGACTACAGGCGCGAAAAAAAACGCGTAAAAAGCCTGCGAGATAACTTTAACCGCACCAGAACTCAAGCTATTGGTGAGCTGTCAGCATATGATCAACATCCAGCTGATACAGCTTCAGAATATTATGAGAGAGAACGGGACCAGGCATCTCTGCACGAAGCTAATCAGCAGCTGCAGGACATACAGAAAGCCCTAATTGAACTGGGCAGAGAGGATTATGGTTACTGCGTTACCTGTGGAAGAGAAATTCATTTTTCCCGTCTACTGTTGGTTCCTTCAACCATAATGTGTCGGGAATGTGCTGAAAGGTACGGCCGACAGCGAAACATTTGACCTAAACCGCTTACTCATGTGGACCCCACCCTGCACATCCTGGGGTGGGGTATTTTGCTGGTGATTCGGTGGTTTATTTCTCTGGTGTGTGCTAGAATTAATGGTGTGAAATGAAAAATGACCAAAAGAGGGGTCTAAGCAACCTTGATCTTCTGGACGACTCTGGTAGTTGTACTTGACCGTATAAGCAAAATAGCAACCATCCGATATTTGAGGGTGGGTGAGTCGCATACTTTGATTGACGGGATATTGTACGCCACCCATGTACGAAACCCTGGTGCAGCGTTTGGGCTACTGCCTCAGATGAGTGTCTTGTTAACAGTGCTTTCTGCATTAATAACGCTGGGTTTGATTGCATTCTATATAGTATCGGGACTCAGGGGAAATTGGATAAATCTAGGTGTTGGATTGATGGTGGGGGGCGCTATAGGAAATCTTGTCGATCGCATACAGTGGGGTCATGTAGTTGACTTCATAGATCTGCGATTCTGGCCGGTTTTTAATGTCGCCGATATAGGTGTAACAGTTGGAGGAGCTATCATAATTGCTCTCCTGATAAGGGACGAACTGATCTAGTGGGTTTTGAAATATGCTAAGATGACAAATTTTTTGGAGTGTGACAGTAATGCTTGAACATGGGAACAACTGTGAGGATGACAATAAGATCAGAGAAGATCAGACCGATCCTCCTGGAACCAAAGTGATTAACCGGGCAGTGTCTGAGAAAGGAACTGGAGATCGTCTGGATGTTTTTTTGGCCCGAGAAACTTCTGAAGCGTATTCCAGAACCTATCTTCAAAGCCTGATCAAAGATGGAGAAGTTGAGGTAAATGGTGAGAAAATTCAAAAGCCCAGCTACCGGCTATCGGGCGGAGAAACTGTCCGAATTTCCATACCCCCGGCTATGCCTACAGCACTAGAACCAGAACCCATTCCTCTAGATATAGTGTACGAAGATGATGATCTTGCAGTTGTGAATAAACAAAGAGATCTCGTGGTTCATCCGGCACCCGGTCATTACTCGGGAACTTTAGTGCATGCTCTGCTGTACCATTTTGATAATTTATCCAGCATCAATAACATAATGCGACCAGGGATAGTTCATCGTCTGGACAAAGACACTACAGGATTGCTCCTGATTGCCAAAAACGATACTGCTCATCTGGCTCTGTCTTACCAACTGCAAAAACGCACAATGAAACGGGAATACCTGGCCCTCACCCATGGCGTTCCTGATGTCAAAAAAGGAAAAATTGATATGCGTGTCGGCAGAGATCCTGATACGAGATTCAAAATGGCAGTTGTTCAGTCGGGCGGCAAAACAGCAGTAACCTGGTTTGAAGTGGACCAGGTCTACGGTGAACATTCACTGTTGAAATGCCAGCTTGAAACCGGGCGGACTCACCAGATCAGAGTACATCTTACCTATATAGGATATCCTGTCATTGGAGACCCTTTATACGCTCCTGAATATCCCGATTACGGGTTAAAAGGACAGGCTCTGCATGCAACCTGTGTGGGTTTTGAGCATCCAACAACCGAAGAATACATGGAGTTTACTTCTTCGTTTCCAGAAGATGTTAAAGAGGTAATTAGCAAAATTGAAAAGTAGAACTCATGAAAATTGCCTGTGCTGGTTGACATGACCAGATTAGTCTGTTAAATTTCAATTTGGTGTAAATGTCAATCCTTTAAATCGACTCAGAGAGGTCGATAAGGAGGTAAACGGATGTCATCAAGGGGTTGTGTGACCCAATCTATCAACTGTTTCAGCGAGTACCTTCCATTTAGTTTCAAACCTTACAGTTTTCCAGTTGCAAAATCTCATATACTGTGTTCCCAGTTAAAATCTGGTCCAGTCCGGTGGCAGCCTTATGCTCCGGATGAGTCGTATTTCCCTTGCTCAACCGTCTTCCTCCTCTCTCAGTTTTGTCAAAAAACAAACAAGGGGGCTGTTATGAGTGAATGGTGAAAACAATTTGCAAATGAAAGCAGAGATCATGAATGAGGATGATGTCCAACGGGCCCTCATTCGTATTTCTCACGAAATTATCGAGCGAAATGAAGGCGTTGAGGATGTAGTGCTCATCGGGATTCGGCGTCGGGGAGTGCCTCTGGCCCGTCGTCTCGCCGAGTATATCGAGGAAATTGAGGGCACCAGAGTTCCTTTTGGAGTGCTGGATATAACACTCTACCGGGATGATCTGACTATGCGACATGACCAGCCGGTTATTCATGAAACAGAAGTACCTTTCGAAATGACTGGTAAGAAGGTGGTCCTAGTCGATGATGTATTGTTCACTGGAAGAACTGTACGTGCAGCCATGGATGCCATCATCGATTTCGGAAGACCTTCTTCAATTCAACTCACCGTATTAATTGACCGGGGACACCGGGAGTTACCAATACGGGCCGATTATGTGGGCAAGAATGTTCCGACCTCCAGAAAAGAACTGGTCGAGGTGCGGGTACCCGAAGTCGATGGGGGCGACCCGGAGGTAGTTATAATGGAAAAAACCGAGGGGGATGAATAATTTGACGGAAACAGCTGAACTGCAAAGAAAAGATATTTTGGGAATGGAGGAGCTCAGCAAAGAAGAAATAGAGATGATCCTGGATACTGCTGAGTCAATGACCGAGATCTTGCAGAGAAAGATTAAGAAGGTACCCACTCTGCAGGGACGTACTGTGATGTCGCTTTTTTACGAACCCAGCACCCGCACTAAAGGCTCATTCGATTTGGCTTGCAAATACATGAGCTGTGGCACTATAAGTGTCAGCAAGTCTTCCAGCAGCCTGGTCAAGGGAGAAACCCTGAAAGACACAGTCAATAACATCAAGGTGATGGGTCCAGAAGCCGTAATAATGCGACATCCATCTCCTGGGGCCGCCCACTACATTGCCCGGTCTGTATCGTGCTCTGTGATAAATGCCGGTGATGGCTCACACGAGCATCCAACCCAGGCACTTTTAGATCTGCTCACCATCCGCCAGCAAAAAGAAGAGTTTGAGGGGCTCCGCGTGGCCATAATAGGTGACATTCTTCACAGCCGAGTAGCGCGCTCAGACATCTGGGCACTGGACAAGCTGGGAGCAGAAGTTACAGTGTGCGGTCCTGCCTCGCTGCTGCCTCCACAGGTAGAGGAAATGGGCTGCAGGGTTACAACTGAGGTGGAAGATGCAGTGTCTGGTGCAGATGTGGTGAATGTGCTTCGAGTACAAAAAGAACGGCAGACAGATAGCTACTTCCCCAGCCTCAGAGAATACCACAAGATGTTCTGCATTGATTCAGAACGTCTGGCGCTGGCTGACTCTAATGCCATATTGATGCACCCGGGTCCTATGAATAGGGGAATTGAGATTACCACTGAAGTGGCAGATGGCCCGCAGTCGGTGATACTCAAACAGGTACCCAATGGTGTTGCGGTGCGGATGGCTTTGCTTTATCTATTGCTTGGGGGGAGGACTGAATCGTGAAACGAGTATTAATTAAAAATGGACAAGTTGTTGATCCTGCAAACGACCGCGGTGAAACCATGGATGTTCTTCTGGAGGGAGATAAAGTTGCTGCCATCGGCGAGAGTATGTCGGTGGAAGGTGCTGAAATAATTGATGCAGAGGGATGTGTTGTATCTCCAGGTTTCATTGATTTACACACTCATTTGCGGGAACCAGGACAGGAATATAAAGAGGATATAGCCAGCGGCACCCGTGCTGCAGCCCGCGGTGGATTTACTGCAGTTGTAGCAATGGCCAATACCGAGCCGGTTACAGACGATGAAACCGGTGTGCGTTTCGTTGATGATACCGCTCAGCGTACCGGGGTTGTCAGGGTTTATCCGGCCGGTGCAATTACCAAGGGGCAAAACGGTGAAGAGCTCGCAGAAATGGGAATAATGGCCGAGGCTGGTGCCCGAGTATTTTCAGATGATGGCAAGCCAGTAGCTAAAGCCAACGTTATGCAGCATGCCCTGGAGTACAGTAGGATGCTGGGCCTTCCTGTAGCAGTTCATGAGGAACTGCCATCCTTGAAAGGAGACGGAGTTGTAAATAGGGGGGTCGTTTCTACCGTAACCGGTCTTTCGGGTATTTCCCCGGCGGCAGAAAGCGCAATGGTTGCGAGAGATATCGAACTCTGCCGGCTTTTTGGTGGCCATCTTCATATAAGCCATATCAGTACCGCTCGTTCAATCCAGATAATCGAGCAGGCCAAAGAGGAAGGGTTAAATATAACCTGCGAGGTCACTCCTCACCATCTTGCTCTCACTGAAGATCTGGTCCGTGAGTCCAATTTTGATACCAACACCAAGGTTAATCCACCCCTGCGGACGGAAGAAGACCGCCAGGCTCTGGTCGTGGCTCTTCGAGAAGGCATCATAGACGCAGTGGCTACAGATCATGCTCCACACAGCATAGATGACAAGGATAGAGAGTACATTTTCGCTGACTTCGGAATCTCTGGTTTGGAAACATCATTTGCTTTGTTGCATGACAGATTGGTCCTTAGTGGAGAGCTATCTCTGGAAAGGCTGATCGAAAGTCTAACCTGGGGGCCTGCACAGTGCTTCGACTTACCTGGAGGTACTCTGGGTGAAGGAGAGCCTGCAGACATATGTATTTTCGACACTGATGATGAATGGGCAGTCAGACCCGAAGAATTCGCCTCAAAAGGACATAACACTCCTTTGATAGGGTGGAGCCTGACTGGTAGAGTCAGGACTGTACTGGTCGGAGGGAAGATGGTTTTGCAGGATGGTGAACTATTGTGCTAGAGGGGGAAGAATGCAGGGAAGCGACGGGTACAAATGCGTCTTCTTTCACTGCAAAGCTGGTGTCCAATGTATCAGATGGCGATTCCAGGCGTCTGACTTTCTCCGTGGTTGACGAGAATATTTTTCCCAAACCAGGCCAGTTTTTCGGTCTGGAGGTTTTTGGCCCGTGCAGCAGCGATCCGCTGCTGCGCCGGCCAATTAGTGTGGCCGGTTGGGACGATACTCTGAACCACCTGGAATTTGTTGTTCGTCCGGTTGGACGGGGGACCAAGTACCTTTGTAACCTGGAGGTGGACAGTGATATTGATTGCTTGGGTCCTCTGGGAAAGCCATTCCCCTTGCCCGATGAAGATGAGGACATATGGATTGTAGGCGGGGGAATTGGGGCTGCTCCCCTTATTTATCTGATTGATGTGATGGCTTCTTCAGATTTCAGCCCCGTTGTTTTCCTGGGAGCAGCAGAGGCTGAACATTTGATAGGACGTGAGCAGTTCTCCGCAATGAGTTCCACTCTGCATTTGATGACCGACGATGGCTCTGCAGGTGAAAAAGGTCTGGTGACTGAGCCGGTGTCGAAGTACCTGCATGATGGTAAAATCCCCGACGTGATTTACTGCTGCGGCCCGGAACCAATGTTGGCTGAAATGGCTGAATTGACAGATTCGATAAAAGTCCCTGTTTATATGTCTTTGGAGGAATTTATGGCCTGTGGTGTAGGCGCCTGTCTGGGGTGTGCTGTTCCGGCGAGCAATGGAGACAGCTACCCAAGGTATCTGCGGGTGTGCCGGGACGGGCCTGTTTTTGAGCTGGGGGAGGTGCAAATAAGATGAAGGATTTGAGCGTCGTCCTGGGACCGATGCGGTTGAAGAATCCTCTGGTGGCTGTTTCGGGAACATTTGGTTATGGATATGATTATGAGGATATTCTGCCTCCGGAGGCATTCGGTGCAATTACCCTTAAGGGTACTTCTCCTGAGCCCTGGGCAGGGAACAAGCCTCCCAGGTTGGTTGAAACTCCTTCAGGAATGCTGAATTCCATAGGTTTGCAGAATCCAGGGGTACAGCAATTGTGTGAAACACATCTGCCCCGTCTGCAAAAAACTGATGTCTTTGTGATTGTCAATGTTGTTGGCAGAACAGTTGCTGACTATCAGACCGTCGCAGAAAAAATCACTGATGCCGGTGGAGCAGATGCACTGGAGTTGAATATAAGCTGTCCTAATGTGAAGGCGGGAGGGATGAGTTTTGGAGTTGATCCTCAGCAGGCGGCGGAATTGACCGCTGCTGTGGGCGAGGTAACTCACCTGCCGCTGGTTGTCAAATTAACCCCCAACGTAACTGACATAGCAGAAATTGCCTGTGCAGTTGAGGATGCTGGAGCTGATGTTATCAGTCTCATCAATACGCTACAGGGTATGGAGATCGATGTCGAAAGGGAAGAACCAACTCTGGGTGCGGTGTTCGGAGGACTGTCCGGACCAGCAATTCGTCCGGTTGCTTTGCGCTGCATATGGCAGGTTTATGAAGCAGTAGACATTCCTGTACTGGGAATGGGCGGTGTGAGTTCAGCGAGAGACGTGCTGGCCTTTATGATGGCTGGCGCTGATGCTATCGGGATAGGTACTTCTTTATTTTCCCGACCTACCGGTATTTTTAAAATTCTGGATAACCTCAGAGATAGCTGCTATGACGATTGGCCAGTTGGACGAGCTCATTAGAAAGGAGTCGATAATGTCTGATATAAAACGCGCAGCTGACCGAATCATTGTTGCACTGGACACCAATTCTGTAAGCCATGCCCTAGATCTTGTGCAAGATTTGACTCCCACCATAACCCGATTCAAGGTGGGTCTGGAATTGTTCTGCGCCGGCGGAATGGATGCTATATCCGGCATACATTCTCGTGGCGGTGAGGTGTTTCTGGATCTCAAACTGCACGATATACCAAATACGGTTAAAGGGGCTGCTGCTGTCTTGCGGGATGCCGAAGTCTGGATGACTAACGTTCATGCCAGTGGTGGGGTAGAGATGATGAGAAATGCCCGAGAAGCTCTGCCTGAAACCACAGTCCTTGCTGTCACCGTTTTGACCAGTTTCAGCCAGGAGTCCTTCGATGAGCTGCTGGGAGTTGAACGAAGCATCCCTGAGATGGTCGGTCGTTGGGCACAATCGACAGCGAAAGCGGGTCTGGATGGGGTTGTCTGTTCTCCACAAGAGATACAAATAATCCGTGAGGAAGTTGGAGATGATTTTCTGATAGTAACACCAGGCATCAGGCCGGAATGGGCAGCCACAGGAGATCAGCGCAGGATCACTACTCCTGCTGAGGCTGTACAGAGAGGTTCCGACTACCTGGTCATAGGAAGGCCTATCAGACAGGCAGATCAGCCGAAACAGGCAGCGGAACGAATTATAGATGAAATCACCAATTCAGTCGAGGGGAGTGTTAATTGATGACCTGTACAGGTGAAGCTGCTGCTGACTGGAGTAGTTTGCGTGATTACGATCAGGATGAGATTCTGGACATCTTTCGCGACACTGGTGTCTTGCTGGAGGGTCACTTTCTTCTGACTTCCGGACAACATAGTCCTCGTTTTTTGCAGTGTGCCCAGGTGCTACGGTTCCCACACTGGGCTCGTGAGTTCACTGGTCTTATGACTAAACCATTTCGTGATATGGATATTGACAAGGTGGTTGGACCAGCTCTTGGCGGAATAATTCTTTCCTATGAGTCTGCTCGCTGGCTGGGATCTGAGGCTCTGTTTACAGAAAAAGACGATTCCAGGATGCGTATGCGGCGTGGTTTTTCGTGTGAACCAACTGATAGGGTATTGATTGTAGAGGATGCAGTCTCGACTGGAGGTTCAGTCCGAGCCACTCTGGAAGTGGTTGAGCAATCAGATGCCGAGATTGTGGGGGTCAGTACCCTGGTTGACCGTTCAGGGGGAGAAGTAGACTTTGGAGTTCCTTTCCATTCTGTGGTTACTTTAGATGTGCCTGCTTATCCGCCTTCTGATTGTCCAATGTGTGAAAAGGATCTGCCACTGATACACCCCAAGGATCTGGGGATGTAGGAAAAAAGGGGTGTCTACGTATTCACCCCTTTTCTCTTTTGAATCCCTCCAATTTGCGCGGGGGAGTTACAAAAATAGTCTGATGGTTTCTGTAGGTAACCATTCCCGGCTTAGCCCCTTTAGGCTTTTTGACGTACTTGACCTTTGTGTAATCTACAGCCACATTGCTTGAATGGCGGCCCGCGCTGTGATAAGCAGCCAACAGGGCCGCTTCTTCTTTTAGCTGTTCTGTGAGTTCTCGCTTTCCAGGAATGATAACGTGAGCACCGGCTATGTCCTGGACATGGAACCAGTAATCTTCTCTCGATGCTTTCCTCATGGTTAGGTGGTCGTTGCCGCGGTTGTTTCGGCCAACCAGCACTTTATCGCCAGAAGGGGTGATGTAGGTGTAATAGGGACGTGGGGGAGAAGATCTGGCTGTTTTTGAACGTTGGCTGGAGTCTGTCTGTAGATAGCCGCCCTTTTTCGCCTCGTCCCGTATAGCCCGCAGCTCAGGCAGGTTTTCAGCGCGTTCTGCCTGATCTCTCAGACTGTCAACATAACGAAGTTCATGCTGACTTCTCCGGATCTGTATTTTTGCCTTTTTCTGAGTGCGCTCCATCTTGCGGTGATGATCAAAATAGTTGGATGCATTTTTAGATGGTGATTTTTTGGGGTCCAGTGGTATTTCTGTTGGTTTTCCGTCCTGGTAATAGTCGGGTAAAGTAACCTTTTCCGCACCCTCGGGCACCTGATACATGTAAGCGGTTAGCAGTTCGCCCCATTTTTTGTATTTTTCGGCATCCGATGCCCGGGCCAGGTCGGATTTCTGTCTTTTAATCTTCTTTTCTACCTTCTTGTAGGCTGACTCCAGTTCTTTTGTCAGCTTCTTTTTTAGTGACTCATAGGTATTCCACTGTTGTTGGAGCGCATAATGTGCGTCCAACAAATGGCTGACATCAGGAAAAATGCGCACTTCACTATCTCTTTTTTGAGGTAGGACCCCATATTCGATGCTCCTGGGCAGATTGGGACCTTCTTCCGGTGAGCTATCCTTGCGCATCCAGGGCTGCCATTGCTGTTTCTCGGCCACGGTCGCACAGTACGCTATTTTATCTACTAACTGCCTCAAATCATCCTGATCAGTGGGAACTTCTCCCTCTGGATCAATTTCAATTTCAGCGAGTATTCGTTGGGCTTCTTTTGGGCCCGGTCCGGCCACATTGCGTACCATCCACAGCCAGGCTGGAATGTCATCGTCAGCCTCAGCAGCCCGTTGAAAGAGATCTTCTGGGTGCAGATTCGGAGGTGTTATCGCGTCTTTTTGTGGAGGCAGCTTGTAGGGGTGTCCGGGAAGGACGGTACGATGGGGGTTTTGGTCTCCTGAAGCCCTGCGGCTGGCAGCAATTATCGGTTTGTTTTCTTCACTTTCATTTATCAGCAGCAGGTTGCTGAACCTTCCCATGGTTTCAGCAATAAGAGTGAGCTTCCGCTTTCGTCCCAAATCATCATAGTTTTCCACTTGTATTTTGGCTATTCTATCCCAGCCATGCTGATGTACTGCAGTAATTATTCCCGAATTCAAATGTTTACGGAGAGTCATGCAGAAATCGTTTGGTTGGCGGGGATGAGTGTAATGTCTTCGGGTAAGATGAAGACGCGCGTCTTGTCGGTGAGTAGAGATCATTATCTGGTAGTTTTTTGGGCGACGATAAACTGACAGGGTATAGTGATTTGCTGTAGTAGTTTGGTACACTTTCTGTATTCTACCACCGACAATCTGCTGCATTTCGTCAAGAGCTGCCTTCAAAGTCAGTGCATCAAAAGCCATAGTCAACACCTCCGGTACCTTCTAATGATAATGGATAGAGGGTTATTGTTGCCAGCGGGTTGTCTCACCATGAAGGCACCCTCGGGGGAAACATCTATTTAACTGCCATAATGAAGCACCCAAAGCTGCATAGGCTTTCCGTTTTGAGAATAATCATGGTTCAGACCATCATAATGAATGAGGAGGGACTATTCTGAGGGAGTATTCACCTTCTTTTTATGCACAAAGCTGCAGTGAAGTACTCGACTTTTGGCAGGTAACTCCAGAATGGGGATTACCGGCAGACGAGGTTGAAAAGCGTCGGAGTCATTTTGGAGATAACTCACTACCTCAAAAAGAAGGCCCCAGGGTGTGGGCGATATTCCTCCGGCAGTGGGATGATGTTATGGTGCTGGTGTTGATGGCAGCGACTGCTGTGGCATTTTTCCTTGGAGAACAGGCGGATGCAATAGCTATCTCCATAATTGTTCTCCTCAACGCTATTTTGGGCTTTATTCAGGAATACAGGGCTGAAGCGGCCCTGCTATCGTTGCAGGAAATGACTCCGTCCGAAGTTAAGGTGAAACGGGAAGGCATCCTGAAAATGGTAGCCAGTCGCCAGCTGGTACCCGGGGATATAATTCACCTCGATGCCGGAGACCGTGTGCCGGCGGATTGTCGGGTGCTTGCTGACGGAGAAGCTAGGGTGGACGAGTCTTTTTTGACCGGGGAATCTCTTCCGGTCGGTAAAAAGAACGACAATCTGGAGGAGAACGTTCACCTGACGGACCGGACAAATATGCTTTATCAGGGTTCGGTGGTCGTGGGTGGAAAGATTAAAGCAGTAACTGTAGCGACAGGGACGGATACGGAGCTCGGAGGAATTGCTGACTTATTGACCGACGATCAGCTTGATAAAGAACCGCCCTTACAACGAAACCTGGATCAGCTTGCCAAGGTTCTCGTATGGGTTTGTCTGGGTGTTTCGATAGTAATTGCTGCTGCTGGTATTCTACGTGGAAAGGCTCCTTATGATATGTTTTTTGCAGGTGTGTCCCTGGCTGTTGCAGCCATTCCCGAGGGACTTCCGGCAGTGGTTACAATAGCTCTGGCGATGGGCGTGCAGCGCATGGCATCGCAAAACGCAATTGTAAGGCATCTTCATTCTGTTGAAACTTTGGGATGTGCATCTGTAATCTGCTCAGACAAAACGGGTACACTAACGGCCAATCGGCTTCGGCTCCAGCTGGTAGAGGTTGATGGACAAAGATGGAAGGTGAACAAGGCTGTGTCTCCCAGGGCTGATGAACCTGGTTTTTTGGGCTTCTGGCTTTGTTTATGGTCATCAGTATGGGCGTCTAATGTTGCCCTTGCAACTGATGATAATTTCCGTCGCCGGGGCGACCCAACTGAGGTTGCACTGGTGGAAGGACTGGAAGGACTTCTGCCGGAAGTCCGAAGAATGCAGAAATCCGGACAGCTATCAACTTTTACTTTCGATCGGTCTGGCGAAATTTCCTTCAGTTCCTCCCGAAGGCGCATGAGCGTCTGGGGGGATTTAAACTGGGGAGGCGATGTTCACCACGTCCTGCTGCAAAAAGGTGCCCCCGAAACAATGTTAGCAGACTGCGAAAAAAAATGGTGTGCTTCTTCTGAAGATTCCGAGTGGTTGATTCCGGCCGAACGAAAACGGCTCATGGAGCGGGCCGAGGCACTCGCTGGTCAAGGATATCGGGTTCTGGCGGCAGCAGGCAGAAAGATTACTGAACGGGAAATTGATGATGACATTAAACCTGAAGAATCAGGATTGACTTTCCTGGGGTTTCTGGCCATGATGGATCCGCCCCGACCGGAATGCAGAGAAGCACTGAAACAATGTGAGCGTGCCAGTATCCGTACTCTGATGTTAACTGGTGATCATCCTCTCACCGCCAAGGCAGTGGCAAAACAGCTGGGAATGTGGGATGAAGCTCAGGATGAAGATGTGCCACGAATACTTACAGGTTCTAAGATGCAGCAGATTTCCGATAAGCAGCTGGCGGACGCTTTGGGTACCTGTCGGGTTTTTGCGCGAGTGACTCCAGAGCAAAAGCTCAGACTGGTTCGTATCCTCCGTAATATGGGTCACGTGGTGGCGATGACTGGAGATGGGGTAAATGATGCTCCGGCGGTGAACCAGGCACACATCGGGGTAGCGATGGGGCAGACAGGAACAGATGTGACCAGGGATGCCGCTGATCTGGTTTTACTTGACGACAATTTTGCCACCATTGTGAACGCGGTACGTGAAGGGCGCGGTGTTTTCCGCAATATACGGAAATTCATCGTTTATCTGCTTTCCTGCAACATTGGAGAGGTTTTGCTCATGTTCGGGGCCACATTGGCCAATCTGCCTCACCCGTTAGTTCCTATTCAGATCCTGTTGGTTAATCTGCTTACCGATGGGCTGCCAGCAATGGCATTGGGAATGGATACTGCAGGTGATGAGCTGATGGATAAAGTTCCGCGAAATGTGGGAGCCGGTGTTTTTGCACACGGGATTTCGCAAAGAATAATGAGACGAGGATTCCTTATTGGTTTGACGACCCTCAGCAGCTTTGTGGCATTTATGTCCCTGGGTTCATCGCTGCCACATGCCAGGACTGCTGCTCTGACAACACTTGTATTCAGTCAGCTGATTCACGCACTGGAGATGCACTATGAAGACAAAGGAGCAGCAGGTTATATTAAGTCAAATCCTTATCTGCCTCTGGCAGTGTTGTCTTCACTGGCCATAGCTGCAGCGGGAGTTTACGTTCCCCTGTTGGCTTCCGTGCTTAATGTTGTGCCGCTGCATCTGAGCACTCTGGGCATATGTGCAGGATTTGCCATTGTTGCTCCGATTGTTGATAATTTACTTCCCTCTATAGAGGTGCATAATAAATAGAGGGTTTCAGTTCAAACTGGCCATCTGATTGAAATGAAGGTTGTCCGGTTGGGTCAGAAAGGGTAAGGTGGTAAAATCAAGTCAAAGTGTAGATGCTTAATTGACAATAACTGCTTTATTATAGAAGAGGTTGATACACAGTGATGCGTTTATCATTTATTAAAATGGAGTCTGCAGGCAATGATTACGTTTACCTGGATGCCGACAGTGGGCGTATACCACAACTTGACTGGTCCAGATTGTCAAAACGTCTGTCTGACCGACACAAAGGCATTGGAGGTGACGGACTGATCCTGATCCTTCCTTCCGACAAGGCCGACTTCCAGATGCGTATATTCAACGCTGATGGCAGCGAAGGGGATATGTGTGGCAACGGTGTACGCTGTCTGGCAGGTTATGTGTGGGGGGACGGACTTATAGCTGAGAATACCTTTGCGGTACAAACAGTCGATGGCATTGTCGAACTTGAAGTGTCCAGCAGGGAAAATGCTCTGTGGGCAGAGGCGAAAATGACTCCCCCTCAGTTTTTGAGAAAGGATATCCCCATGACGGGTCCAGGCGAATCTCTCTGCATGGGAGATATTTTGAAAGTAGAAGGTTTTGAAATGCCAATTCATGCTGTACGAGTTGGCAATCCTAACTGTATTATGTTTGTGGATGACCTTCAGCAGATAGATCTTGAAACTCTGGGTCCGGTCTTTGAAAGTCATCCAGTCTTTCCCGAGAAAACGAATGTTGAGCTGGCCAGTATAGCAGACCGGCATAACATCAATGCCCGTGTATTTGAGAGGGGAACGGGGATAACTCAGTCCTGCGGGACGGGGGCCTGCGCTGTAGCTGTAATGGCTATTCGCAGGGGGGACTGCGATTCTCCTGTATCCGTTCACATGCCAGGTGGATGCCTTCAGGTAAAATGGGACGGCGATGAGAACATTGTTCTTGCTGGTCCGGTACGTGAAACTTTCCGGGGCATGGCTTACGTGCCCGATGATTTCAAGGTGAGAAGAACTGAAGACTAAGAGCCGTGTTAAATGACCTGTTCTTCAGCGACCCAGACTAATCTTTTCAGAAGTTATTAATGGTGGAGGTCAACTAATGAGTGTTTTTGCCCTGCGACACGCTGGCCGTTTACGGGAAGTGCTCAAGGTATTGGTGGTGCACGGATACGGACACATTGCCGAAAGGTTGCCCCTGCCATTTGGGCTGCCTTTACAGCTGGGCCAAACTGAAAAGGCCCAATCCAGGCGAGCTTTGGCCCGGGAAACTCGTGAGGCTTTTGAGGAATTGGGTCCAGCTTTTATCAAAGTGGGGCAGATGTTAAGCACCCGACCAGACCTGCTTCCCGCCGAATTTATTGAAGAATTCGAAAACCTTCAGTCCCGGGTAGCCCGGATTCCTCCCGATGAGATATTTGAGGTAATTCGCGATGAGCTCGGCGGGGAACCAGATGAGATTTTCACTGAATTTTCTTCAGAACCGCTCGCTTCTGCATCAATGGCCCAGGTGCATTCTGCTGTATACCAGGGTAGGGAAGTGGCAGTCAAAGTTCAGCGTCCAGCCATTACGGAAGTCATTGAAAAGGACACTGACATCATGATTCTACTGGCTGACTTGCTGCATGAGAATATCAAGGGAACAAAGGTGTACAACCTTCCCCATTTGGCGAGGGAATTCAGTCGCCATCTGAGAAAGGAACTTGATTTTACGCGAGAAGCAGATATTATGAAACGTTTTCGCAATGAATTTGATGATAACCCGGACGTAATTATCCCGAAAGTGTTTGATGAGGCTTCGACTGAGCGAGTTCTTACCCTAAGTAGAATAAAAGGGAGACAACTGGATGAACTGCAGGGTCTCAGCAAAAATCAACGTCAAGAAATAGCCCATCTTGCCATAAACGTTTGCTTTCAGCAGATATTCTCACTGGGAATCTACCATGCAGATCCCCATCCAGGAAATTTACTTGTAGTTGATGACCAGAAATTGGCTTTGCTGGATTTCGGGATTATAGGATTTGTAGATGAGAAAACAAAAATTGACCTATCGGATATGCTCACTGGACTTGTGGACCGCGATTATGAAGTGTTCTTAGATGTACTTCTGGAGATCAGCAGAGTTTCATCAACCTCTGTAGACCGAACAACCATTAAGCGTGAGCTGATGGAGCTGGTAGAGTTTAATCTGGACAAGTCACTGTCCAACATACGTGTGGGTGAGATGATATTCTCTCTCATGCAGCTGCTTCAGAGACACAAGATATCCATACCCTGGGCGTATGCATCACTTTTACGGGCTGTGGCACTTGCCGAATCAGCAGGACGGATGATCTATCCAGAGCTGAATCTCACTGAGGAAATAAGGCCGCATGTCCAGCAAGCTCTATTTCAACGCTGGGCTCCTCAGAGTTGGTGGCCTGCAATAGCCAGTAGATGGAGTAGGGTATTCAGACAGGTCTTGGAGTGGCCCCGACAGATTACATCACTGTTGAATCGGGCTGAAAGAGGGGATTTAGTAGTTCAGTTTCGGCACGTGGGGCTGGACTCTTTCGTTGAGGGACTGGAGAGAATAGCTTATCGCCTGATTGCGGGATTGGTTATGGCCTCTTTGATTGTGGGAGGTTCATTCATCATACAGCTTGACCGTCCTCCGTACCTTCTGGGTTATTCCACTCTGGGGATCATATCTTATGCGGGTGCAGTAGTTTTGGGTATATGGTTGGTTTGGAGGGGGAGGAGCTAAAGTTATGCAGATCAGCAGCATGACCGGATTTGGACGAGCAGAAGTTGAAGACGATGCAACCAGTTTGACCGTTGAAATACGAACGGTGAATCACCGTTACCTGGAGATATTTGTACACCTTCCCGATGAGGTCCCCAGGGTCATAGAGAAAGTTCTCAGGGATAATGTTTCGGATGTCCTCAACCGTGGGAGAGTTGATGTTTATGTTGACTTTCGCCAACAGCAGCAGGGGCAGTCGGTTAGCGTTGACAGAAACTTGGTGCGTCAATATCATAAGTCCTTGAAAGATATAGCTGCCGAGCATGATCTTGATTTATCCCTTTCTGTTTCCGATATTGCTGGGTTGCCGGGGGTAATTCAAGTGGAGGAAAGTGATCTGGAAGCTTGTCATCTGGAGGACTTATTTGACCAGGTGGTTTGTGACGCCCTGAAGCAGGTAATAAAGTCGAGGAAGCAGGAGGGTGGTCAGCTGGCCAACTCCATCCTGGGAATGATGGATGAATTTGAATCAGAATTAAGTTGTCTGAAAAAAAATATACCCGCAGTGGAGAAAAAAAGACATGACAGAATAATTGAGAAACTCGACCGGCTACTGCACGAGGAGGACCTGACCTCTGAACACCTTGATGTCAGTGGTGAAGCCGCTCTTGCAGTCCAGAAATCTTCTGTAGTGGAAGAGTTAGACCGTCTTGATAGTCATCTTGCTCGCCTGCGTGAAGTTCTTACCGAAGGTGGCGTAGTGGGCCGAAAGCTGCAGTTTGTCATGCAGGAGATGTGGCGCGAGGTTAATACAGTAGCCGCAAAAATTGCTGATGTACAATTGAGTGAAATGGCCCTGCAGATGAAAAACCTTCTTGAGGACATGCGGGAACAGGTGCGCAACATCGAGTAGCGGGTCATCCTGAGTAGGCCCCACAGGAGGCGAACAAATTGAACAGCATTGTTATGGTCAATATCGGTTTCGGTAATATGGTTTCAGCCAACAGAATAGTCACAATTATAAGCCCTGAATCTGCTCCCATTAAACGGAGGATCTCCGAAGCCCGGGATGATGGCTCATTGGTTGACGCTACCTACGGTCGTCGCACGCGTGCAGTAATAATAACTGACAGTGACCATGTCATATTATCGGCTGTGCAGCCGGAAACCGTGGCTGGCAGACTTCAAGAGCAACAGTTTGAAATCCCTGAAGAAGAAGACAACGAGCAGTAATCACATGGGGAGGATTGTTCGATGCCAACTCAAAAAGTGTCTTATGATTTGATAGTCAAGCATGCAGAAAGCAAGTATTCCCTTGCAATAGCCCTAGCCAAAAGAGCCCGACAAATTCACGATGGCGCTGAGGTATTGGTTGACAGTGATTCTGAAAAACCTGTTACTTTAGCTTTAGCGGAGTTTGCCAGTGGTTGTCTTGGATATGGGCTTGAAAATTCTCGTGGAGAAGTTGACATGTGGCCAGAAGATCCTGGACAGCTCGCCAGCGAAATGAAGAAAATCAACTGATGTGATGTCGTCAGAGTCTGATGGAACTATCTGATGGCAGTTGAGTATGATTTGGAGGCATTGATGTGAGCAAGCAGGCGAAGGATTTGCGTGGTAAGACCATACTTTTTGGAGTTACCGGAGGAATAGCGACTTATAAGGCTGTTGATGTAGTCAGCCGTCTGCGTAAGAGAGGTGCTGAAGTCCATGTGATAATGACGCAGGCGGCCAGAGAATTTGTTACCCCTTTAACGTTTCGCACAATTTCCAGCAATCCAGTTCACACAGATATGTTTAAGGAGCCGCAGCAGTGGAATCCCGAACACATCGCCCTGGCAGAAAAGGGAGATCTTCTGGCCGTAGTTCCCGCAACAGCCAATGTTTTTGCCAAAGCGGCAAACGGAATTGCAGATGACAATCTGAGCACACTTATATCTGCTTTTCCGGGAAGAAAATTCTTTGCACCGGCGATGAACCACCATATGTGGTGTAATCCGGCAACCAGGGATAATGTTAAAACACTCCGGCAGCGTGATGCTTTTGTGATGGAGCCGGATGAGGGTCGCCTGGCTTCTGGGGCAGTTGGAAAGGGACGTCTGCCTTCTCCTCAGCAGGTGACTGAGGAAATTTCTTCTGCTTTTTACGCCGATGATGTGATAAAAGGATATACCGTCACTGTTACTGCAGGGCCAACCCGTGAATACTTCGATCCAGTGCGGTTTATATCGAATCCCTCCAGCGGGAAAATGGGTTATTCTATGGCAAGAGCAGCCCGAGAACGGGGAGCACAGGTATATCTTATTTCTGGCCCTACAAAGCTGCAACCACCAAGAGATGTCAATTTCATCTCTGTGGAGTCT
>CAZRFK010000021.1:0-25453 GCA_964599275.1 uncultured Clostridia bacterium | reverse complement strand
GTGAAGGCGGACGTACAGTCGGAGCAGGCGTAGTCACTGATATAGAAGAGTGATTTGCGCAGTGATTTTCTCGGGAAGGAGGGGCAGAAATGGCTGGACAGAAAATACGGATTCGGCTTCGCGCCTTTGACCATGAGATCCTGGATCAGTCTGCGGATCAGATAGTCGAAACTGCGAACCGAACGGGCGCTGATGTGTCCGGCCCGGTCCCCCTGCCAACTGACCGTTCGGTATATACGCTGTTGAAGGCACCCCAGGGTGCAAAGGATAATCGAGAACAGTTTGAGATGCGTACCCACAAGCGGTTGATTGATATACTGGATCCTACGCCTCAAACGGTCGATGCGCTGATGCGCCTTGATCTGCCTTCAGGTGTGGATATTGAGATCAAGCTGTAACGAAGTGACCGGATAGGAGGTGGCCGAATGGGCAAGGGGATACTTGGTAAGAAACTTGGAATGACTCAGATATTTGATGATGGAGAAGCAGTTCCGGTAACAGTAATCCAGGCCGATTCAAACGTGATTACCATGATTCGGACTGAAGAATGTGACGGTTATGAAGCCGTGCAACTGGGCTTCGAGGAAGTACCTGAGCACAAGCTCAACCGGCCGGAGCTGGGACAATTCGAAAAAGTTGGAGTGAGCCCACGTCGTTATCTGCAAGAATTTCGCAATGAAGATGGTGAATGGGAAGATGTTGAACCTGGAGACGAGATAGCCCCCGACGATGTGTTTTCAGCCGGTGACCGCGTGAAGGTAACTGGTACTTCACGTGGTAAAGGATTCGCCGGTTCAATAAAGCGACACGGTTACAGCCGAGGGCCAATGTCTCACGGTTCCCGATACCATCGAGGACCAGGGTCTCACGGAGCGTCGGCTTTTCCCGCCCGTGTATTTCCAGGGCGTAAACTGCCCGGTAGAATGGGTGGAGAAAAGACCACGATTGAAGGACTTGAAGTTGTTAGAGTGGACACTGAACGCGGCCTACTTCTGGTAAAAGGAGGAGTGCCGGGTCCGGAAGATGGTGTCCTGAGCATTCAGAGCGATGATTGAAAAGACTGAAATGATTAGTGATGCGGAAAGGGGGAGTTGTCATGCCCACAATACCCGTTGTTGACATGCGGGGCGAAAATACTGGGCAGATCGAACTCCGGCCAGATGTTTGGGATGCGCCGGTCAACGAACCCCTGATACACCAGGCGGTAGTTGGCTATCTGTCGAATCAACGGACAGGCACCGCTAGCACCAAAACGCGTGCCGAAAAACGGGGCGGAGGACGAAAGCCTTGGCCGCAGAAAGGCCTAGGGCGTGCTCGTCACGGCAGCATACGTTCGCCCATCTGGGTGGGTGGGGGAGTAACATTTGGCCCCAAACCACGTAGTTTTCGCAAGAATATGAATAAAAAAGCCAAGCGTGCGGCGATGCGTTCAGCTCTTTCCGCCACAAGGCGGGAAGATGGAGTCAGGGTTATTGATCGAATAGATTTGCCCGAGCCAAAGACAAAAGAGATTGTATCTATGCTTGAAGACCTTGGCATTAACGGAGATAAATCTCTTCTCATTACCAAAGGAAACGATGACATTGTTTATAAATCTGCACGCAACATTGCCGGAGTAAATATCATCCGGGCACAGGATCTGAACATCTATGAAGTTCTCGACCACGACCACTTACTCTTCGTAGGTGATGCAATATCAGTGGTCGAGGAGGTGTTAGCCAATGACTGAATCTCGAGACATTGTCAAGCAGCCTCTGGTGACAGAGAAAACAATGTTGGCAGCAGCTGAGGGGAAATATACCTTCGTTGTTGATGAGCGAGCTAATAAATACCAGATCAGAGAATCTGTCGAAGACATCTTTGATGTGGAAGTACTTAAAGTGAACACCATGCGAATGCAGGGCAAAGTTCGTCGCATGGGAGTTCACGAAGGGCGCCGGCCCAGCTGGAAAAAGGCCATAATTACTCTGGCGCCTGGAGATGAAATAGACTTTTTCGAAGGTATGATGTAATTTACGACACTCAACAGTAAGTTGTTGTTCAGAGGTGGAGGTGAAACTCATGGCGATAAAAAAATATAATCCGACTTCTCCAGGCCGGCGTCACGCTCAACTGCATCGCCCAGAATTGAGTGAAGAGGGTCCAGAGCGCTCACTCCTGGCAGGAAAGCGGAAAAAATCCGCAGGACGAAATGCCGTAGGACGTATTACAGTTCGTCACCGTGGTGGAGGCCATAAGCGGCGCTACAGGATCATTGACTTTCAGCGTGACAAGGATGGGATTCCTGCCCGTGTAGCCCGATTGGAATACGACCCTAATCGGACTGCGCACATTGCCCTGTTGAATTACTATGATGGGGAGAAGCGTTACATCCTGTCACCAGTCGATCTTCGCCCGGGGGATGTCGTGGAGTCAGGTAAGGAAGCCGATATCAAATCAGGAAATGCCTTACCTATGCGGCGAGTCCCAGTAGGTGCTCCCATCCACAATGTGGAGTTGAAGCCTGGACGCGGTGGTCAGTTGGCTCGTGCAGCAGGAACCGCAGCTCAGGTAGTCGCTAAAGAAGGACGGTTTGCTCATGTGCAGCTACCGTCAGGTGAGATTCGGCGGGTTCCTCTGGAATGCAAAGCTACCATTGGCCAGGTGGGCAATGTGGAGCATGAAAACCAGACCAGTGGTAAAGCCGGTCGAAGTCGTCATCTTGGACGTCGTCCAACAGTTCGTGGTACAGCAACGAACCCAGTGGATCACCCGCACGGTGGTGGTGAAGGACGATCGCCTATAGGTCGGAACCCGGTAACCCCTTGGGGTAAACCGGCACATGGTAAAAAGACCCGTAGACCCAAAAAGTATTCCGACAAAGATATCGTGCGAGGACGGCGACAAAGAAAGAGGAGGTGAAGATTTTTGAGCCGGTCGATGAGAAAAGGACCATTTATTGATGATAATCTGATAGAAAAGGTTCGTGAGCTTAACAGAACTGGCGAGGAAAGAGTGATTAAAACTTGGGCCCGCGACAGCACCATTGTGCCGGAAATGGTGGGACATACCATCGCGGTGCATGATGGACGGCGTCATGTCCCGGTTTACATCATCGAGGATATGGTAGGCCATAAGCTTGGTGAGTTCGCTCCAACGCGAACATTCAGGGGACACGGCGAACACAGTGAACGGACAGTTACCGTCAGTTAATGATCAGGGCAGTTTGAGTTTGCAGGTAAGGAGGGTTCATGGTGCCACAAACTGCGAAGGCGTCATCGCGTTTTCAGCGCATAGCCCCGCGCAAGGCACGGAAAGTGATTGACATGATCCGAGGGAAGCCGGTGGATGATGCGCTGGCAATTCTGCACAATACTCCGCGCCGTGCAGCGGAGCAGATTACGAAGGTGTTGAACTCGGCAGTAGCCAATGCGGTGAACAACTTTGAGATGGACGAAGACGAACTATATATTTCCGAGTGTCATGTTGATGAAGGTAGCACTCTGAAAAGGTGGAGGCCCCGGGCTATGGGCCGGGCGGCCCCTATCAACAAGCGCACCAGCCACATAAATATCGTGGTTGCAGAAAGGGAGGAGGTGTAAGTTTGGGTAACAAAATTCATCCAAAAGGTTTCCGTCTGGGAGTCATCAAAGAATGGGACTCCCGCTGGTTTGCCGATAAGGAAGAATTCGCTGATCTGATTTATGAGGATTATAAGATCCGCGAACACATTAAAGAGAAGATGTATGATGCCGGTATCGCACGGATCGAAATTGAAAGAGCAGCTGAACAGGCGAAAGTCACTGTTCATGCAGCCCGCCCGGGAATGGTAATTGGTCGTGGCGGTAGTCTAGTAGATGCGCTGCGAAAACAACTGGAGGATCTGACCGGAAAACGGCTTAATATCAAGATCGTGGAAGTTGATAATCCAGATCTTAATGCTCAGCTGGTAGCTGAAACAGTTGCTGATCAGCTCGAGCGCAGGGTATCTTTCCGCCGGGCTCTACGTCAGTCCCTGGAAAGAGCGATGCGAGAAGGCGCTGAGGGGTGCAAGATTATGGTAGCTGGCCGTTTGGGTGGTGCCGAAATGGCACGACGTGAATGGGTTGCCGAAGGATCTGTTCCGCTGCACACGCTGCGCGCTGATATTGATTATGGTTTTACCGAAGCTAACACCACTTATGGAACAATAGGTGTTAAAGTTTGGATTAACCACGGAGAAGTTATTCCGGAAATGGAAGATGAAAACTCCGCAGAGGAGGCAAGGGCCCATGCTAATGCCTAAAAGAGTTAAATTCCGCAAGCAGCAACGCGGTCGCATGAAGGGCCTTGACCGTCGTGGTTCAGAGGTCTTTTACGGGGAGTATGGACTGCAGGCTATAGAACCCGCTTGGGTGTCTGCCCGGCAGATAGAAGCTGCAAGGGTAGCATTGACGCGGTCGCTGCAGCGTGGAGGAAAAGTCTGGGTGAAGATTTTTCCAGATAAGCCTGTCACCGCAACTGCGGCAGAAACCAGAATGGGAAAGGGTAAAGGTGACCCCGAGTACTGGGTAGCAGTAGTTCGCCCCGGACGAATTATGTTTGAGATTGCAGGTGTTTCCGAGGAATTGGCTCAGGAGGCCATGCGATTGGCCTCTCACAAACTGCCGATTAAAACCCAGTTTGTAAAGCGTGAGGATGGTGGCGAGGAATGAAGGCTCGTGAAATAAGAGAGATGAGCGATTCAGAAATTGAGAGAAGGTTGCGGACGTTCAAGGATGAGCTGTTCAACCTCCGCTTTCAAGGGGCAATGGGAGATCTAGAAAACCCTATGCGCATACGCGAGGTCAGAAAAGACATAGCGCGACTAAAGACTGTCCAGAGAGAGCGGCAGTTGGCCCGAGAAGCGCGATAGTGAGGGGATAGAAGTATGAGTGATGAGACCAGAAGTAAGCCTAAAACCCGTGAAGCAGTAGTAGTTAGTGACAAGATGGACAAAACTGTAGTGGTGGAAATTGTTGATAGACAGCAGCATCCGCTTTACCGGCGGCGCGTTAGGCAGACGAAAAGATTCAAAGCACACGATGAAAACAATGAGTGCCGGGAGGGAGATAAGGTGCAGATTGTGGAATCAAGACCCTTATCTCGCCATAAGCGCTGGAGAGTACTAGAAATTCTCGAGCGTGCCAGATAACTTTTAGAGGTTAAGGAGGAGGCGGCATGATTCAGGCTGAGTCGCGTGTAAGAGTGGCAGATAACACCGGCGCGAGAGAGATAGGCGTGATTAAAGTGCTGGGAGGCGCGAAGCGACGCTACGCCCATGTGGGAGATGTGGTCGTTGCTTCTGTTAAGGACGCTACCCCCGGTGGTATGGTAAGTCGTGGTGAAGTAGTTCATGCAGTTATCGTCAGAACCAGATCACCAGTACGTAGGCGTGACGGTTCAATGATCCGTTTTGATGAAAATGCAGCGGTAATACTGAATGATAACGACGAACCAGAGGGTACCCGAATTTTCGGGCCCATAGCCAGAGAGCTGCGGCAGAAAAACTTTGCGCGGATAATTTCTCTCGCTCCTGAGGTGCTTTAAATTCCTTCTCAGGTTCTTTCCGTGAGCCTGAGCGGGAGGGAGGTAGTGTGCGGTGACAACCAAAGTTCATGTAAAAAAAGGAGATCGGGTTGAGATTATTGCTGGTAAAGACAAGGGTAAAAGTGGTGAGGTTCTTCAGGTGCTGCCCAGGGAAAATCGGGTAATTGTTGAAGGCGTTAACATTGTCAAGAAGCATCAAAGCCCCACCCGGGAAATGATGCAGGGCGGTATCGTCGAACGACCTGCCCCCATTCATGCCTCTAATGTGCTATTAAAGTGTACCGCCTGCGGAGAGGGCAGCCGCACTGGCATGAATACTTTAGCCGATGGACGTAGAGTCAGATACTGCAAAAATTGTGGAGAAATTGTTGACCGTTAGAGGAGGGGGGTACTAAATGGAGCCGATGCGGAAATTATATGAAGAGGAAATTGTCCCTCAGTTGATGCAGGAGTTTGAATACGACAATATTATGCAGGTGCCCAGGTTGGAAAAGATAGTAGTAAACATGGGAGTGGGAGAAGCACAGGATAATCCCAATGCACTGGATTCTGCTGTGGAGGAGATGACCCAGATCTGCGGCCAAAGACCAGTTGTAAACCGGGCTAAGAAATCTGTCTCTGCATTTAGAATCAGGCAAGGGGACCCGATAGGCTGCAGCGTCACCCTCCGCCGTGAGTATATGTGGAGCTTTTTGACAAGGTTAATAAATATAGCTCTGCCGCGCGTAAGGGACTTCCGCGGTATTAACCCTAACTCTTTTGACGGTCGAGGGAATTACTCGTTAGGTTTGGAAGAGCAGACGGTGTTTCCCGAAGTCGACTACGAAACAGTTGATCAGGTCCGCGGGATGGACATAGCCATTGTAACTACAGCCGAGACAGATGAGGAAGCACGGTTTCTGTTACGAGCTTTAGGTATGCCGTTTCGTGTTAATTAAACATCTATAGTCCGAAAGGAGGTAGATTGTGCCGAGAAAAGCGTTGATTGAAAAGGCCAAAAAAGAACCGAAATACTCAACTCGTAAAGTCAACCGCTGCAAGATTTGTGGTCGGCCGCGGGGATACATTCGTCGGTTTGGCCTTTGCCGGCACTGCCTGCGGGAACTAGCCCATCGGGGAGAAATTCCTGGTCTTAAAAAAGCTTCCTGGTAAGTTCTTTGGACGGCCCAGATTGAAAGGAGGGTTTTGCGTTATGAGCATGACTGACCCCATTGCTGACATGTTAACTCGTATTAGGAATGCCAACCGGGCGAGAAAAGAACAGGTTGATATTCCTGGTTCAAAAGTGAAGTGGGCTATATCTAGAAGGCTCAAGGAAGAAGGTTTTGTACGCGATGTCAGCTGGATTGAAGATGGCAAACAGGGGATAGTACGTATTTACCTTAAATATGGTTCTGACTATAAACGGGTTATAAGCGGCATCAAGAGAATGTCGAAACCAGGCCTACGAATTTACGTCGGCAAGGATGAAGTACCCCAGGTGCTGGGGGGACTTGGTGTAGCAGTACTTTCTACTTCACGCGGTATAATGACTGACCGTCAGGCCAGAGACAGCGGTGTTGGAGGAGAAGTACTGGCTTACGTCTGGTAATCTGCCTGCCGGCGTCAGTCTGGCCGGTGTACGTTGAATTGGGAGGTGAAATGATGTCACGATTAGGAAATATGCCAGTTGAAATACCCGATAGAGTTTCTGTTTCGATTGATGGCACAGAAATAGAGGTTTCGGGTAAGAAGGGCAAACTAAATCATCGTATTCCTCGTGGAATTTCAGTCCGGCAAGAAGATGATGAGTTAATAGTCGAGAGGCATGGAAATGATAAACAAAAACGTTCGATGCACGGCTTAACCCGTTCTCTTTTGCAGAATATGGTGCAGGGAGTGAGTGAAGGATTTGAAAAAGTGCTGATAGTTGAAGGTACCGGTTATCGGGTAGCGATGTCGGGTAATAAGCTGCAGCTTACCGTGGGACACTCCCACCCGGTAGAAGTTGACCCACCTGAGGGAATAGAAATAGAGACACCCAGCCGGACACGCATAATTGTTCGGGGCATTGACAAGCAGCTGGTAGGCGAGATTGCTGCAAAAATCAGAGCAATTCGTCCGCCTGAGCCGTATCATGGACACGGCATAAGATACGAAGGTGAACACATACGGCGCAAAGAGGGTAAATCCGCTGTGGTAACTACTGGATAAGCGGGGACGTTTAATGAAAGAAGGAGGATTAACTGATGAGCCGAGACAGTGCGCGTCGCCGCAGGCAGCGCAGAGTGCGGAAGAAGGTTGTCGGAACACCGGTAAGGCCTCGGTTGAACGTGTATAGAAGCAATAAACACATTTATGCTCAACTGATTGATGACATGTTCGGAGAAACTTTGGCAGCTGCCTCTAGCTGTGAAGAAGAGTTACGTCAAAGTGATGTGTCAGGTCGAGATATGGCCTTCCGGGTAGGTCAATTAGTGGCTGAGCGTGCTCAGGAAGCCGGTATCGATAAAGTGGTTTTTGATCGCGCCGGATATAAATACCATGGACAAATTGAATCGCTGGCAGAAGGAGCCAGGGATGCAGGATTAGAATTTTAAGAATGGACTGGAAAGGAGGGTGTTATGCCTCGAAGATCTCTTGCTGAAGAAATCGGTGATGCAGCATTAGAAGAACGGGTTGTGGCGATTAACCGGGTTGCCAAAGTGGTAAAAGGTGGACGCCGCTTCAAGTTTACTTCTGTCGTGGTTGTGGGAGATTCAGATGGACATGTTGGTGTCGGACTCGGCAAGGCACGGGGGATTCCGGATGCCATCGGGAAAGGCGTCGACAATGCCAAAAAGAATCTGATCAAAGTAGCCAGATTAAAAACGACTATTCCTCACGAAGTTATTGGCGAATTTAGTGCCTCGCACGTTCTGTTGAAGCCGGCTTCTGAAGGAACAGGAGTCATTGCAGGCGGTCCGGCCCGTGCAGTGTTGGAGCTGGCCGGAATTCGTGATATACTGACCAAGTCTTTGGGTTCGAACAACCCTACTAATGTAGCCAAAGCTACGTTGCAGGGGCTCAAGGATTTGAAGAGCCCTAGAGAAGTAGCAAAACTGCGCGGCGTAGCGGTTTCAGATCTGACCAGTGCGTAGTTTATCGTAGATCGGAGGAGGTGAGTGTTGTGGTCAAATTGCACGAACTCAAGCCTGCACCCAATTCGAAGCACAAACGCAAGCGCGTCGGAAGAGGTGTAGGCTCCGGCCGCGGTAAAAATTGCGGTCGTGGTACGAATGGACAAAACAGTCGATCTGGTGGTGGAGTGAGGCCTGGTTTTGAGGGAGGGCAGACTCCTCTGTTCCGTCGTCTGCCGAAAACAGGGTTTAACAACGACCGGTTTAGCACTGAATTTGAAGTAGTAAATATTAAAACACTTAATCGCTTTTCAGATGGCGAAGAGATTACTCCCCAATTGCTAAAAGAACAGGGAGTAATAAGTAAGATCCGGGATGGATTGAAAATCCTGGGTGACGGTGAAATTGATGTCGCCCTGACGGTGCGGGCACATGATTTTAGTGAAACTGCCCGTCGGAAGATAGAGGATGCCGGCGGTACGGCTGAGGTGATCTAGGTGGGGATACTTCGTTCACTCCGACAGGCGTTTAAAGTACCTGATCTGCGCCGTCGGATCATGTTTACCTTTTATATGCTGTTAGTTTTCCGCCTAGGTTCTCATGTGCCGGTGCCTGGAATAGATCCAACTGCCCTGGAAGAGCTGTTTGCCAGGGGAACGCTGTTTGGTATGCTGGATATGTTTGCCGGTGGTGCTTTCAGCTCATTTTCGATCTTTGCTATGAGTATTACACCGTATATTAACGCATCTATTATTATGCAGCTTTTGACTGTAGTAATACCCAAACTGGAGGAGTGGTCCCAAGAGGGTGAAGAGGGCAGAAGAAAGATCAGCCAGTGGACCCGTTACGCTACTGTTGTTTTGGGTCTCATTCAGGCTGTAGGTATGTCATTTTTCATGCAGGGACATGGCGCTTTGGCCAGAGCAGATACATTTGGCTTGGCCAGTGTTGTAGTTTCCCTGACTGCCGGAACTATCTTCTTGATGTGGCTTGGAGAGCAGATTACTGACCAGGGTATTGGTAATGGTATTTCACTGCTAATTTTTGGTGGAATTGTCTCCCGAGTGCCCGGAGGAGTTATAAACATGGCAGCTTACCTCCGTGAGGGAGCCGTCAGTATAGCAAATCTCGTTGTCCTGGGTGTACTGGGTCTTGCTGTTATTGCCGGAGTAGTGTTTGTTCAGGAAGGCAGGAGACGTATTCCTGTACAGTATTCCAAGCGTGTGGTTGGACGCCGCATGTATGGTGGGCAATCCACACACATACCCATGCGGGTAAACCAGGCAGGAGTAATACCGGTAATTTTTGCTTCTTCTGTTCTGGCATTTCCGCCAACGATAGCGCAGTTTATCGATGCTCCCTGGGCTCAGTCCTTGGCACAGGCTTTGGATTATGGAACGGGCATCCATACCGCCATGTACTTTTTATTAATCGTATTTTTCACGTATTTCTACACGGCGGTAACGTTTAATCCGCGAGATGTAGCGGAGAACATCCGGGAGTACGGCGGATTTGTTCCCGGACGTCGTCCTGGACGCGCAACGGCTGAATATCTCGACCGAGTGCTTGTTCGCATCACTCTTCCAGGAGCAATTTTCCTTGCTACGGTCGCTGTAATGCCGAACTTCTTTCAGGAGATTACCGGTGTGCCCGGTCTTTATTTCGGAGGAACAGCACTGTTGATTGTGGTGGGTGTAGCCCTGGAGACCATGAAGCAGATTGAAGCACAGCTGACTATGCGACAGTACGAAGGATTCTTGCGATAGGGGGATTGGACATGTATTTAGTGATGCTGGGCCCTCCGGGTGCCGGCAAGGGAACCCAGGCAGACCTGTTGTCCCGGGAGTATGATATTCCTCACGTGTCAACTGGCGACATGCTCCGAAGCGCGGTGGCAGATGAGACGAAATTGGGTGAAAAAGCGCAGGAGTATATGGATCGTGGAGAACTCGTACCTGATGATGTCGTTATCGGCATTACCCGGCAGCGTCTGGTTGCTCCTGATGTTGACGATGGTTTTGTTCTCGATGGCTTCCCCCGTACGGTTGAGCAGGCGCGGCGCCTGGACTCCATCCTTCAGGAGATGGGAACGGTTTTGGATCTGGTTATCAATCTGGAGGTTCCTGAGTCCGAGTTGATCAGGAGAATGACTGGGCGGAGGATTTGCCCTCTCTGCGGTAGGAATTATCACCTGGTGTTCAACGCACCCCGATCATTGGGAGTGTGTGACGAGTGTGGTTCCGATTTGATCCAGAGAGAAGATGATGAAGAATCGGTTGTCAGTCAGCGTTTAAAGGTTTACCGGGAAACGAGTGAACCATTGACAGATTATTATGAGGACAAAGGTCTGCTTGTTAATGTTGATGGTCGAGGAACAGTGGAGCAGGTATATCAGGAGATAGGAAATATTATTAAAAGTTAGCTGGGAGCTGACGGACTGGTGATTATCCGTAAATCTGAGCGGCAGCTGAAAAAAATGAGGAAAGCCGGAAAACTGGTGGCGGAAACGCTTCAGAAGGTTATAAGTAATGTCGAGCCGGGAGTTACCACAGCCGAGCTGGACACAATCGCTGAAGAACTCATCCGCCAAAGCGGAGCGATTCCGTCGTTTAAAGGATATCGAGGGTTTCCCGCTGCTTTATGTGCGAGTATAAATTCACAAGTGGTGCATGGAATACCAGATCAGACAAAGCTGGCAGAGGGAGACATTCTAAGTCTGGATGTTGGAGCTATTGTCGATGGATACCATGGGGATAGTGCTGTTACTGTACCCGTAGGTAGTGTCTCCACAGAGGTGGAAAATCTGCTGAAGATTGGTGAAGAGGCTCTTATCTCTGGGATAGAACATGTGCGTCCTGATGCTCATCTCAGTGATGTTTCGCATGCTATTCAATCTTATGTGGAGGCTAAAGGATACTCAGTGGTTCGGGATTACGCTGGTCACGGAATAGGTCGAGACATGCACGAAGAACCGGAAATACCGAATTATGGCCGTCCCGGTAGGGGGCCAAGGTTGAAGGAAGGAATGGTTCTGGCTATAGAGCCGATGGTTAACCAGGGCAGTTATCATGTCAGGACCGCTCCCGACGGTTGGACAGTTCATACAGTCGATGGCAAATTGTCGGTTCACTTTGAACACACCGTAGCAGTTTTAGAGGGCGGGTCGGAGGTTTTGACCCGTAGATGTCCGGTTGCGGAATAAAATACCACCAGCCGGTTGATACTACAGAGGTGTAGTATTTTAATTTACTACAGGTGTTGACCGCCTTTTATGCCGAGAGATTGGGTGGATTGAACAGGCTGAACGGTGATCATTGTCCGATACAAGCATCTAAATTGCAATGTGCAGCATTGGTAGTAATTATCAACTAAGGGGGTTGCTCAACATCTTTAGTTTAGTACAAAATGAATGTCTGGGATTGCCGGCGGTGAGGAGGCCGGATCACTAAATGGGCAAAAAAAAGGAAGTAATAGAAGTTGAAGGCGACGTAATTGAACCTTTGCCGGGTGGAATGTTTAAAGTAGAGCTGGACAATGGTCACGAAATCCTGGCTCACATTTCTGGTAAAATTCGCATGAGTCATATCAGGATTTTACCGGGTGACAGGGTGACTGTCGAGCTCTCACCATACGATTTGACCAGGGGACGCATTACCTGGCGTCATCGTTCGTAGCGTACCCGGTGCCCGGTAGTTTTATGATGGCATTCAGACCAGTAAGGTTTGAATGTAGTTTCTGTGGGAGGTGGCGAATTTATGAAGGTTCGCGCTTCGGTCAAGAAAATATGTCCCAAGTGCAAGATTATTAGAAGAAAAGGCAAATTGATGGTCATCTGTGAAGATCCGAAGCACAAGCAGCGCCAGGGATAATGGAGGTGAATAATTATGGCTCGTATAGCTGGTGTTGATCTGCCCAGAGATAAGCGAATCGAGATAGCCCTAACGCAAATATACGGTGTGGGTAGATCTCGAGCACAAAACGCACTTGAGGAAGCGGGTATTGATCCAGATGTAAGGACCAAGGACCTCACTGAGGCGGAAGTTAACCAGTTACGTCAGATTATTGACGAAAATTATGCAGTTGAAGGCGAACTTCGCCGTGAGGTACAGCAGAATATCAAGCGTCTGGTCGATATAGGGTGCTACCGTGGAATAAGACACCGTAAGGGCTTGCCGGTCCGCGGTCAGCGAACCAGAACGAATGCCCGTACCCATAAGGGGCCTAGCGGTCGAGTTGGCGGCAAACGAAGAGGTTAATTAGCAGACTTTAAGTAGAGAGGAGGCAACAATGGCACAGCGAAAACGGCGCGCAAGGCGCAAGAAAGTACAAAAAAATGTGGAAAAAGGTCAGGCTTATATTCGTTCGACTTTTAATAATACCATCGTAACCATAACCGATGAGTCAGGCAATACTCTGGCATGGGGTAGTGCAGGAACCGTAGGATTTGAAGGTTCCAGAAAGGGTACACCCTATGCTGCTGGTTTGGCAGCAGAGAAAGCTGCTCGTGATGCAATGATTCACGGATTGCGAGAAATCGAAGTGTTCGTTAAGGGACCAGGCTCCGGTCGAGAAGCTGCTATTCGTTCGCTTCAAGGGGCTGGTTTGGAGATATCAGTCATTAATGATGTAACTCCCATTCCTCATAATGGATGTCGTCCTCCGAAGAGACGACGTTAACTCAGTGTGAAAGGAGGTTGAACAGTGGCTAGGTATACAGGACCTGTATGCAGACAGTGCCGCCGGGAGGGGGAGAAGCTTTTCCTTAAAGGCGATAAGTGTTATTCAGAAAAGTGTCCGGTAGAAAAGCGTGGTTTTCCTCCTGGGCAACATGGTAGAGACCAGCGGCGTGGTCAGAGTGAATATGGTATGCAGCTGCGTGAAAAGCAGAAGGTAAGACGATTATATGGTGTCATGGAACGTCAGTTTGTACGCTATTATGAGAAGGCAGCCAGCGGAAAAGGAGTTACTGGTGAATTAATGCTTCAATTGCTGGAACGCCGTCTGGATAATGTGGTGTACCGGTTGGGATTTGCTGCTTCCCGTCCGGAGGCCAGACAGATGGTAAATCACGGGCATTTTCTGGTCAACGGCCGTAAAACCGACATTCCTTCTTATTCGGTACGAGAGGGAGATGAAGTGGAGGTCAAAGATGGTTCCAGGAATATGCCCAGAATCCAGGAGATGGCAGAACGAGCCTCAACTCAGACAATACCTGAGTGGTTAGAAATTGATTGGGAAAGACGCAAAGGAAAGGTGCTGCGCCTTCCTGAACGCGAAGATGTCGACATACCCATTGAGGAACACCTCATTGTGGAGATGTACTCGCGCTGATTAGCTATTTTGTGTGCTTTCATCAAAGGGGGCAGAATGTATGATAGAAATTGAGAAGCCCACCATTAGATGCGAAGAATTGGATGACGATGGAGCAAGTCAAGAATTTGTTATTGAGCCGTTGGAGAGAGGATACGGAACCACGCTCGGTAATTCGTTGCGCAGAGTGCTATTATCCTCAATTCCTGGGGCTGCGGTAACTGCAGTGGAAATCGATGGAGTCAGACATCAGTTTGATACCATCCCCGGGGTTGTGGAGGATGTGACCGAGATTATTTTGAATCTCAAAAATCTCGTGTTGAAATCACACTCTTCAGATCCTCAGAAGATGACACTCGAAGTGGAGCAGGAAGGAGAAGTTACTGCTGGAGACATCCAGCTGCCTGCTGATATTGAGTTGAACAACCCGGACTACTATATTGCAACTTTAGACTCCAATGCCAGACTCTACATGGAGATGACTGTCGAACAGGGCAGGGGCTATATACCAGCCAGTGAGAATAAAGAGGAGGGGCAACCTCTCGGTCTTATCCCTGTAGATTCGGTATTCAGTCCCGTTCAGCGTGTCAATTTCTCTGTGGAAGATACCCGGGTGGGGCAGGTCACCGATTATGACAGGCTCGTCCTTGAAGTAGTTACTGACGGAAGCATTGATGCCAGCGAAGCTGTAAGCTTGGCTTCCAAAATAATCAGGGAGCATCTTGACCTGTTCGTAAGCCTCACTGAAGAGCCTGAACAGGAACCCGAAATAATGGTTGAGCCTGAGGAAGAAGAGCGCAATCAGCTTCTTGATAAAAGTATCGAGGAACTGGGGCTCTCGGTGCGATCTTTCAACTGTCTCAAACGAGCAGGTATAGATACCATCGGCGAACTTGTTGAGCGAACTCCCGAGCAGATGCTGCAGATAAGAAACTTGGGTGAGAAGTCGTTGGAAGAAGTCGAAGAAAGTCTGGAAGAACATGATCTCGAACTGAGTCAGGAAGAAGATGTCTGATTAAAAAGCGTGTTACACGGAGAAGGGAGGGTGTGAGTTGCGGCCGAAAAAACTCAACCGCGAACCGGCTCATCGCCGGGCTACGCTCAGGAATCTGGTCACTCAGGTACTCGAGCACGAACAGGTGGAAACGACCGAATCGCTGGCCAAAGCGGCAAAGCCGATCGTGGATAAAGTGATAACATTGGGTAAACGGGGTGATCTGAACGCTCGTCGACAGGCTCTGAGTTATCTTACCGATAAACAGGTTGTCGAGAAAGTGTTTGAGGTTCTGGCTCCCCGTTATAACGAGAGATCTGGAGGATATACCCGGGTTCTGAAAGCCCGTACAAGGCGGGGCGATGGGACGTTAATGGCCATAATTGAACTCGTTTAGAATAGAAAGTGGGGATGGAGACCGGTGGAGACTGTCGCGCAAGATACTCCTCTCATTGACATGCGGGGAGTCTCCTATGTTTATCGACAGAGTGAATCTGATGATGTTGTTGCTCTGCGGGATATAGACCTGGCTGTCGAGCATGGAGAGTTTGTGGCAGTGGTGGGGGCTAATGGTTCTGGAAAATCGACCTTAGCCAAGTTGATGAATGCTCTCCTGGTTCCCAGCGAAGGTTCGGTCAGAATTGATGGTATGCTCACTTCTGATAAGAAGAACCTGTGGGATGTGCGGCGCACTGTAGGTATGGTCTTCCAAAACCCAGACAATCAGCTCGTTAGTACCACAGTAGAACAGGAAGTGGCTTTCGGTCTGGAAAACCTCGGCGTGCCTCATGAGAAGATGCATCAAGTGGTTGATGATGTTCTGGGGGAGGTTGGGGTGGCCCAGATGCGTAAAGATGAGCCGCACAATTTGTCAGGCGGCCAAAAGCAGCGGGTAGCTATTGCTTCTGTGTTGGCCATGGAGCCAACCTGCCTGGTTTTGGATGAAGCCACTTCTATGCTTGATCCGCAGAGCCGCTCTGAGTTGATGGAAGCAGTAAAATCTTTATCAACCGATCGCGGATTAACTGTGGTATGTATAACTCACTTTATGCAGGAAGCTGCCCAGGCTGACCGGATAATCGCTATGAGTGAAGGTGAGGTGGTAGCCGATGGCCAACCGCATGAAATATTCGGTGGAGAAGTTGATCTTGAAGCCATCGGTCTTGACACTCCGCCGGTGACCATGCTAGCAGATAATCTACGGGACAAAGGGATACCGATGCCAGAAGGTATTGTTGCTATTGAAGAATTTGTGGGGGCACTATGCCGATATCATTTGAGAAAGTAAGTTATGTATATGAATCTGATACACCCTGGGAGAAGCGGGCTTTACATGAAGTCAGTTTAGATATTGAAGACGGTGACTTTGTGGGAATAGCAGGTGCCACAGGATCGGGTAAGTCTACGCTCATACAGCACATGAATGGTCTGTTGGTACCAACGAGCGGGAAAGTAGTAGTTGATGGAATAGAGGTGACCGAAGGTTCACAAGACCTGAAGGAACTGCGTCGCAAGGTGGGTCTGGTATTTCAATATCCCGAACATCAATTATTCGAAGAGACTTTACGTGATGACATTGCCTTCGGTCCTCAAAATATGGATGTTCCCCCCGAAGAGGTGGAGCGCCGGGTCAAATGGGCTTGTTCTGCTGTTGGACTATCTGATAAACTGCTGGATCGTTCCCCCTTTGAATTGTCCGGCGGTCAAATGCGCCGCGCGGCCATTGCTGGTGTGCTGGCAATGAAATGTAAGACCCTGATTCTTGATGAGCCGACTGCAGGACTGGATCCACGCGGTCAGGCTGAGATAGTTGATCTTTTGCGTTCTCTGAATAAGCAGGGAATGACAGTGATTATGGTTTCGCACAGCATTGATCATTTGGTACAGCTGGCTAACCGTATTATGGTGATGTCTGATGGGAGACTTATCCTTGAAGGTGAAACCAGACAGGTCTTTCGTCAGGTGAAACTGCTGCGGGACGCTGCCCTTGACGTTCCTGAAGTGGCTAAAATAATGCAGAAGTTAAATGAAAAAGGGTTGTCTGTACCTACTGATGTGCTTACTGTCTCTGAAGCTACCGAAGCAATACTTCAGGTCCTGTGGGGTGATGTAAGTGCTTCAAAGCAGCATAACCATAGGGCAATATGTTCCCGGTGAATCACTTATACATCAGCTTGATCCGCGAACCAAAATCATTGCTACTTTGCTTTACGTGATTATACTGTTTATGTTGGGCAGCTGGGCGGGGTACGGGGTGATGGCAGCCCTTACTGCTCTGGTTGCGGTTTTAGGCGAGCTTCCTTTCCGGATGCTGTTGCGTGGCCTGCGACCCGTTGTTTTCATTATTCTATTGACTGTAGTGCTCAATATGTTTATGACTCCGGGGCAGGTGCTGTATGAGATAGGCCCTCTGACCATTACCGATGAGGGAGTAATGCAGGGGGGGCGCATGGCCCTACGGCTGCTGTTGTTGATTTTGACGACATCAATGCTGACATTGACCACCCCACCTATTGATCTTACTGACGGTATTGAATATCTTTTATCACCCTTCAAGAGGTTGGGGGTTCCGGCTCACGAACTGGCAATGATGATGACGATTGCGCTGCGCTTTATCCCAACGCTGCTACAGGAGACAGAAAGAATTATGAAGGCTCAGATGGCCCGCGGGGCAGATTTTGAAAGTGGTGGATTAATAAGTCGTGCTAAAAGTATGATACCTTTGTTAGTGCCCTTATTTGTCAGTGCCTTCAGGAGAGCTGATGACCTCGCAATGGCTATGGAGGCTCGATGCTACCGGGGAGGCGAAGGTCGCACCCGCTTTAAACTGCTGCAGATGACCACTGCAGATGTCAAAGCAGCCATTTTTCTCGTGCTTGGTTTCACCGTAGCACTGTTAGTGTGATTGCCGACATGCTAGATTACAAGGTCAAATTGACAGTGTCTTATGATGGAGGCAGCTTTTTTGGTTTTCAACGTCAACGCGAGGAACCAACAGTTCAGTCAGTTTTATCCGAAGCGCTTGAAACAATCAACCAACAGCCGGTATTACCTGAGGGCGCTGGAAGAACTGATTCGGGAGTTCACGCATTGGGGCAGGTTGTTTGCTTTACCCCCGAAGTAAACATACCTCTTGAGAATTGGCCTGGTGCGATTAATGGATTGTGTCCTTCCTCACTTGTTGTGCGGAAAGCCGAAAAGGTTTGTGCGGATTTTGACCCAATTAGTTGGGCTAGATATAAGCATTACCGTTATCTGATTGATACATCAGGTTTGATTTTACCATTTTATGATGGCTATGTGTACAAGTGTAGATACGATGATCTCGATACAGAGGCAATGGGGACCGCTGCGGCAGAGCTTCTGGGCAAATGCGATTTTGCTTCATTTCAAGTCAGCGGCCGACCGGTGCAGTCCACAGTGCGCACAATGTATCAGATCGGCGTACACGAGGGCAAGCCAGATCGCATAGTTGTGGACATGATTGCAGGCGGATACCTGTATAAGATGGCTCGTAGCATCGTGGGTACGTTGATTGAAGTGGGCAGAGGAAGTCTGAATATACAGGACTTTCGTGAGGTTATTGATGTCAGAGACCGAACAGCTGCAGGTCCGACAGCGCCTCCAGAAGGTCTTTACCTGGTGGCCGTAAAGTACGATATCTGAGGTAGCTTAGGAGTACTTGTGGTTGGTGATTGACGTTACTTTACTCAGTATGTATGATTTATGATGTGTCGCCACAGGCGACGGTAAGTAAGGAGGAACAGGAAGATGACGATGGACAACAAGGATACTTATATGGCTAAGCAGGAGGATGTTGAGCGTCAGTGGTGGGTGGCTGATGCTGCAGGTATTCCCCTGGGGAGGTTTGCTGCCAGGATTGCTCATTATATCCGTGGTAAGCATAAACCAATCTTTACGCCGCACGTGGATACCGGGGATTATGTGATAGTCATTAATGCCTCTGATGTTGTGCTTACAGGGCGAAAAGCTGAGCAGAAGAAGGATTACCGGCACAGCGGCTATCCCGGAGGACTGCGGGAAACTTCATACGGGGAATTACTGGAGAAAGATCCTGAATATGTGGTTGAAAAAGCAATCAAGGGCATGCTCCCTAAAAATAAATTAGGGCGAAAAATGACTAAGAAACTCAAAGTTTATGCAGGTCCGGATCATCCGCATGAAGCTCAACAACCGCAGAAATTAGAAATCGATGTTTAAAGACTTAAACTAAAATGTACGAAGGGGGGTATTGATTTTGGCTATAACTCACCAAGGTGTTTGGGCAACAGGAAGACGAAAAACTGCAACTGCCAGAGTTCAGTTAGTACCTGGAGATGGCAATATTGTAGTTAACGATAGAAGTCTTGACGATTATTTTCCCATGCCTATAATGCGTGAAAAAGTACTTTCACCACTACGTCTGACCAATACCATCAACAAGTACGATGTGCTGGCTGATGTTGAAGGGGGAGGCATATCCGGCCAGGCTGGCGCTCTCCGCCATGGCATTGCCAGAGGGTTACAGGACATCCAGCCTGAGTTGCGGGAACCCCTGAAAAAGCGAGGATTTTTGACTCGGGATCCCAGAATGAAGGAGCGCCGCAAGTACGGCCTCAAGAAAGCCCGAAAAGCTCCTCAATTCTCAAAGCGTTGATCAACGCGCTTGGTTATTGTGGTCTAGGCTCTGGTTAACCCAGTACCTATTCGGTACCTTTTTGTGGTGGCTCGTTTTGTATCCTGGCAAAATATCGAGATAGTCCCACCATCAAGGTCCAGGCTAGTTTATCCTGATAGGACGGCTTACTGAGCAGCTCTGCCTCCCGGGGATTACTCAAAAACCCCACCTCAACGGTTACTGCTGGGGGGTGGGCTTTTGTGAGGATATATTGTGCAGTTGAGCAATTTATATCCCGGGTGGTTTCCCTGGTTATGTGAACTAATTCTGTCTGCAGAGAGTCAGCCAACAATTCATTCTCGGGGGCGCGGTCGGTACGATAAAACACCTGTGAACCGGACCAACGGCTAGACGCAACTGCGTTTGCATGGATGCTGATGACCGCGTCAGCCCCCGATTCGTTTATGATTTCAGCACGTCGCTTCAGGTCTTTCTGTTTCCGCCTTCGGAGCGGAGCATCTTTGGGTAATTCACTCAAGTCTTCGTCGGTTGTTCTGGTGAGAATCACCTGATATCCAGCAGTTCGTAAATGGTCCGCTAGTTGGAGAGAAATATCAAGCACGATATCTTTTTCCAATATTCCATCATCAGATATGGCCCCGGGATCTGGGCCACCATGTCCTGGATCCAGCACAACTAAATTCTGCTGCAGCTGACCAGCAGCTGGAAGCGAACTCCTATACAGGTGACCAATGTATCCGTGCGCAAGTGCTGAAGCAGCAATTAGCACTGCTGCAAGACCTACTGCCGTTTTCCATCGCGGAAGCCGTAGGATTCTATAAGATGAGGTAAAGCTTTTCCACACAATTTCTCCTCCCAAAAATCAGCTGATTCAATTACTACCAATAGATAATATGCTGTCACGGTAAGGTTCATTAAAACTCAGATTATGCTGGTTATGGAATATACGAATAAAGATTGAAAAAAGAGTTGAACTGGGTGTGTAATTAAATTGAGAGAATTTGTGAATCCAAAGAACATAAGCTCGGGACAGCTTAGCTGCCTGTGAATTTGTTTCTACAATAGATATCCAGTGATAAGATCTTACAACTACAACATAATTTCATGCAGGATGGGTTTTAATGGTCTTCCGGTGTCAAACCTGGCACATTGAATCCTGCAGCTGAGCTTATCCTAAGTATGCCATGGTATAATATAGTTGGTAGATGTTCTCTTAATTAGATAAATAGAATTTCAAAATGATAAGGGGGGTAATTAAATGAACAGTGGAGTTGTAGGGTGCAGCCTGGTGCCTCATCCACCCATAATGCTGCCGGAGGTGGCTGGTTCAGAAGCAGATGAAGTTAAAGAGACCCGGGAAGGTATGAAACAACTTAGCATTTGGATAAAACAGCAAAGCCCTGATTTAATGGTGATAGTCACCCCACATGGTCCGACTGTACAAGGACAAATACCGATAGCAGTATCTGGTAGTGGTAGAGGAACTCTCCGGGATTTCAATGCACCTTCAGTTGCGGTGAACCGTCAAATCGATTGCGAATTTGTTCATATGGTATACGAATCTAGCTGTTCAACTGATATTCCTGTTCACCTCATGGATATTGCTGAGCCATTACAATTCGATCACGGGGTGGTGGTCCCGCTTTTCGAACTGCAAAGACATGGGGTTAACCTTCCCCTGGCTTACGTGGGCTTGCCTTTGGTGGAGCGAGAGGTATTGCTGAAGTTTGGCGAATTGCTCCATAATGTTGCCAAACGCAATGAATATCGTGTTTTGATAGTAGCCAGTGGTGATCTATCTCATCGTCTGAGCCAGACTGCACCATCGGGATATCATCCACGTGGACCCGAATTTGATGAAGTAGTTGTACAATCCCTAAAAGACAACTCACTGAGTACATTGACTGATCTGCCTGAGTCATTTGTAAGACAGGCCGGGCAGTGTGCTTATAATCCTCTTCTGGTCGCGGTAGGGGCGCTATGTGACCGTGAATCCACATGTACTGTCCACAGTTATCAGGGGCCGTTTGGTGTTGGGTACGCTGTGGCTCATATGGAAGCAAAATCCGAGGATAGAGATGGAGGTGAAGATCAGCTCACCCATGCAGGTCAAAAAGATTGGCAGCCGGTTACATTGTCACGAGCATCTCTCAAGCATTATCTGCAGCATGGTAATGTAATTGATGTACCTACATCATTGCCTGATGAACTCCACAGAGAATCCGGTGCTTTCGTTACCCTGAAAAAAGGAGACCAACTACGCGGATGCATGGGTACTATTGAACCGACGTATCCATCTGTCGCTGAAGAAATCATTCACAATACAGTAACGGCGGGAGTTCGAGATCCCAGGTTTCCTCCTGTACAATTTCAAGAGATACCGGAACTAACTTTTTCGGTAGACGTTCTCACTTTACCTGAAAAAGTGAGCGGCCCTAGTGAGCTGAATCCTTCGAAATATGGAGTGGTAGTGCAGCGGGGTAATCGCAGGGGACTATTGCTCCCGGATCTTGAGGGTATTGATACCGTTTCACAACAGGTGTCAGTTGCCTGTCAGAAGGCAGGGTTATCGCCTGATGATCCCGATCTGCAGATGCTGCGTTTTGAAGTGACTCGCTACAGGGAATCCAAATCATGATTTGCCTGTTAGGCCGCAGTGATATCTGCCAATCAATTTATCAGATGTTGCAAGTTGTTGTGGCAAGCAGCTGCTGTCAGTCAATAGACAGGAATCGAAGTTTGATCGGGGAACATCATACGTAAAGGAGGGTTATATAATGAGCAAGGTTTTGGTCGTATACCATACGATTTCGGGGAACACCGAAAAGGCCGCGGAGTTTATCGCTAAAGGAGCAGAGGAAGCTGCTGATGAGGTAGTTGTAAAGAAGGCAGTAGATACAGATTCAGAGGATCTTTTAAGCTGTGATGCGATAGCCGTGGGAACGCCCGATTATTTCAGCTACATGGCTGGAATGATAAAGGATTTTTTCGATCGAACCTACTATCCGACTCAGGGTGACGTTAAAGGCAAACCCTGCATCACGTTTGTAACACATGGCGGTGGTGGTCGTGCCAAAGACAGCATACAGGGTATTTGTGAAACCTTTGAGTTTGATATTCTATCTCCGCCAGTGATGGTAAAAGACAGTCCAGATGAGCAGGAACAACAGGCGCTCCGCGAGGCAGGAGGACAGCTAGCCGGCGCGATCGAATCATAGCACAATTTGGATCACATGTATTTTGCGTCGAAGTTAATATAGCATGAGCAGTCTTTCCCGGTATATGTCCGGAAGAGATGATAAAAATGCTGGTCAATCGTCTCATCAGGATTGACCAGCATTTGTCCGGTAATCAATGCCTTCCTCCTGGGAGGAGTCTATTGATGGACGTACAGATTGATAAATGGTCTCCATACTACAGACAGAAGCACCATGTAATCGGGGTTTTACTTCTATCTACTGTTTTGTATCTTTATGCTGTTTTAATCGGCGAAAAAGTTTTTTGGGTGGTGGCTTCAGCTGTAACAGCTGGAATTCATCAGGGGGCTGTTGCAGCTATATGGCGCTCTGAAATTCACGGATGCAGTATGACGCGAAGTTTTGGTGCCAAGTCTTTTATGATCCACGGCTGTTTATTCTTTATCCTGCTTGCCACCCGTCTGGGCAGTATTGTTTTTGCTTCAGTGAATTCACCTCATACTTTCTCTGTGCCTTCAATTTTGACAGAATTTGCTGCCCTGTGCATATCAGTCCTGGGACTGTGGACGTTGTGGAGTGTCTTCAAGCATTTTGGCGTCAAGCGGGCCCTGGGTGCTGATCATTTTTTTAGCGAGTATAAACATAAAAAATTCGTTCGTAAGGGAGTTTTTCTTTATATTCCAAATAGCATGTATACTTTCGGTACTTTGCTGTTTCTGATTCCTGGTTTGATTTTTCGTTCACAGATTGGATTTGCCTGCGGTCTATTTCATTATCTTGCAGTTTGGCTGCATTATTGGGCCACCGAACTGCCAGATATGGAGTACATTTACGGATGCCGCTCCTGAGTGTAACTGAATGCTTACACCAGGCTGACACTTGACATCTGGGGAGGTTGAGACTAAGTCGTTGATGTAGGACACATGCTCTTTATCTCATGTGAGTCAAAGGACAGCCATGAGTCAATTGTGTGGCGTTGATTATTGGTACGTGGTATAATCTGGATAGAACTTGAACAAGCTGTTTCAGATAGTAGGGAGTGATGCGGGGTGTCCTCTCGATATGCTGAGTTTGCCGTCAAACTTGATAAAGGGGGAGTGCAGTGTCGTCTGTGCCCGCGTGGCTGCCATTTGAATGAGGGTCAGATGGGATTATGCAGGGGCAGAGAGAATAAAGAAGGAAAACTGCAGGTTCTGAATTACGGACAAGTTTGTTCCCTGTCTTTAGATCCGATGGAAAAAAAACCTTTGTATCATTTTCACCCAGGAAGTAACGTATTATCGTTGGGCACATACGGCTGCAATCTCACCTGTGATTTTTGTCAGAACTGGCGTTTGTCTCATCCATCGTCAGTGGAACAGCTGCCAAAGCGACAGATTGAACCGGAAGAAGTAGTAGATATTGTTAGAAACCATGACGACAACAACTGTACTGGAGTTGCCTACACCTACTCAGAGCCCTCAGTATGGTATGAGTTTGTAAAACAGAGCTCAAAGATGGTACATGAGGCCGGATATGCTAATGTGTTAGTCACCAACGCCTATCTGAACGAAAAACCATGGCGACGTTTGATGAAGTTAACTGATGCAAGCAATATTGACGTCAAGGGATTTAATGAGGAATTTTACCGTCAATACTGCGGGGGAGAGTTGGATGTAGTTAAGCGAAACACTGAAATTGCTGTTGAACAGGGAGTGCATGTGGAGATTACCGTTCTATTAATTCCGGAAGGAACGGACGATCCTGAGGATTTGTCAGAACTGGTCAATTGGGTTGCAAACATGAATAATGACATTCCGCTGCATCTCAGTCGCTATTACCCGCATCATCGGATGAGCCGCAAAGCCACGCCCCGAAAAATTTTGCTTCAGGCCAAGGAGATCGCTATGCAAAAGTTGAATAATGTATACTTGGGTAATCTATCAGTTCCGGAGAGCTCGGATACAATCTGTCCGGAATGCCAGGGCAAACTCATCAAAAGAAGTGGCTATCACGTCGAGTTGGTTGGTCTGAAGCCTCCTGGTTCATGCATCAGGTGTGGTTATCAAACAGGTATAAAAATCTACGAGCCGAGCTCGTAACCAACACAAACTATCAGGTATTAAAAGAAAGGGGAGATTTATGTGGCTGTTGATCTGAAAAAGAGAGACTTCATTTCCTTGCGAGACTTCGATCGAGAAGAGTTGGGACAGATTCTGGATACGGCCGAAATGCTTAAACTCAAAAGCAAGACTGGTGAACCAAGTCAGCCTTTAGAAGGACAGACTCTGGGCATGATCTTCACCAAGCCGTCGACTCGGACCCGTATCTCCTTTGAAGTTGGAATCTATCAGCTGGGTGGAGTGGGGCTGTTCCTCAGTTCAGATGAGCTGCAACTGCGGCGTGGTGAAACTATCGAGGATACCGCTCGTGTGCTGTCTCGATACCTCGAAGGTATCATGATCAGAACTTACGAACACAAAGATGTTGTGGACCTTGGAAAGCATTCCTCAATTCCGGTAATCAATGGACTGACTGACCTGCTTCACCCCTGTCAGGCTGCATCAGACTTGTTAACAATCAGGGAGAAGAAGGGTCGCCTGCGGGGCATCAACTTTACCTACCTCGGAGACGGCAGCAACAATATGGTGCATTCCCTGCTTAATGCAGGCGCAAAAATGGGAATGAA